>CAMLKY010000285.1 GCA_946480545.1 uncultured Acidobacteriota bacterium | reverse complement strand
GTTGCTCTACGACCAATTTTTCATTGATGAGCTTAAAAACCGGGCCGATCTGGTGCGGATCATTGAGCCGTATGCGCCGTTGAAGAAGAAGGGATCAAGCTGGATGGGGTGTTGCCCGTTTCATCAGGAAAAGACGCCGTCGTTCTCGGTGAATCCACAGAAAGGGTTCTACAAATGCTTCGGATGTGGGAAGGGCGGTAACGCGTTCACGTTTCTGATGGAGATGGAGGGATTGAACTTCCCTGAAGCGGTGCAGCGTGTTGCGGAGATGAGCGGGGTTCCGCTTCCCGAGCCGGTCGATGATAAGCAATTCCAGCAGAGTAAAAAACGCCGCGAGGAAAAGAAGCAGCTCTCCGAAGAGATCATCGAACTGAACCGGATCGCGCTTGAGTTCTGGGAAAAGGAATTACAAGGAAAAAGTAAAAAGGCAAAGGACGCCAGGGCGTACCTCGAATCTCGCGGGATATCCGAGGACGTACAGAAGCAGTTTCGAATCGGGTTCTCACCCGACTCGTGGGATTCACTGCTCAACCATCTCAAGGAAAAAGGCGCGGCTGAGAAGCTCATAGAACATAGCGGTCTGGTCTCGGTCAATGAAGAGAAGGAACGCGTCTTCGATCGATTCCGCGGCCGGATCATGTTTCCGGTCCTCGATGCGAACGGTAACCCGATAGCGTTCGGCGCCCGGGCGATGGGTGACGATCAGCCGAAGTATCTCAACTCCCCCGAGACCCCCGCATACATAAAGGGCCGCCACCTCTACGGATTGTTCCAAGCGAAAGAAGCCATCCGCCAGAAGAAGTTCGCGATCCTCGTCGAAGGCTATCTCGACCTGATCGCGCTCGTTCAGCACGATGTAAAGAATGTCGTCGCGAGCCTTGGGACGGCTCTCACGCCCGAGCAATCCAAGCTTCTGGGTCGATTCTCAAAGAAGGTCGTCATCAACTATGACGGCGACGTTGCCGGCATCGGTGCAGCTCGTCGCGCCGTCGAGGTTCTGCTTCCCGAAGATTTCGAGATCAAGATCCTTGTGCTGCCGGATGGAAAGGATCCGGATGATTTTATTCGCGAGAACGGTGCAGCGGCTTATAACCATGCTCGCGGTGGTGCCGTAGCTTACCTGCAGTTTGTGCTCGTTTCCGCGATGACTGGCCGAAGTCTGCGGAATCCGAAAGAGAAGGCTGACGCAATCGAAGATGTCCTACCGGTCCTGTCTTTGATCAAGAACCCAATACAGAAGCGTGAGAGCTTCGACCAGGCGATGAGCTATTTCATGATCGGTCAGGGCGAACTGAGCGAGCGGCTGTGGCGTACCGTAAAGCAGGGCAAATCGGAAAAGCACAGTGATATCGCCGTCCAGGTGAGGCGTGCAGTGCGGGCGAAGATGACCATCGCCGAACGAAAGCTGCTGGAATACATGATCTACGACGAGGAGCTGCAGGACCGAATATTCCCGATCCTTGAAGAGTCTGATTACGAACCGCTGGCCACGGCGGACGTTTTTCGGGGCCTGATGGCGCTTCGAAAGAGTGGTCTGCCGGTGAATTTCCAGAACTTGAAGGAATACATAGGCGACGATGAATCGCTCCAGGACTTCGTTCAAGTCCTACTAATGGCGGAGCCGCATCGGCATCAGGGAGAGGCTATCGACGACGTGCTTGTTAAAGCTGAAGAGTCGGTAATAGCCCTTCGTAGGATGTCGCTTGAGACCCGGATCGATGAGGTTACTCACGACCTTCTGGCTGCTGAGCAGGCAGGTGACGCCATCGGAATGCGGGAACTGGCGGCCGAACGGCTCGATCTCTCGAAAATGATGCAGGAGCTTCTTAGAATTAACCCGAAAACCTGATATAGTCTAGGTTTTTGATAAGGCGCCGCGCCCGCTCTGTGGCGTGCCGTCCAGCCCTAATAAGTATTTTTACGAACAACGGTTTAGGCTTGCCAGCAATCCAAATCGTTTACGAAATATGGCCGATTACGACGAAAAAGAAGACTTAATGGACCGCCTGCTCGCATTGGGCAAGCGAAAAAAGTTTCTAAGCCTGGATGAGCTCCACCGGGAAATCCCCGAAAACATGATGTCCGCAGACGACCTCGAGGACGTCCTGGACCGTTTGGAAGGAGCAAATATCTCGGTTGCCGAGACTGATGCACAGCTTTTGGAGCGTGCGTCGAACATGGCATTGGATGACGAGGAAGAGACGGTCGACGAAGAAGACCTCGATCTCGACCTGTCTGCCGGCGCACTCGATAAATCAAATGACCCGGTGAGATTGTATCTCCGGGAGATGGGTATTGTTCCCCTTCTGACCCGCGAGGGTGAGGTAACGATCGCAAAACGGATCGAGCGTGGTCAGATCAAGACACGCAAGGCGATATCGCGTTCACCTATCGCGGTTGAACGCTTGATCAAGCTGGGCGAAGACCTAAGGGCCGGGCGCGCGAGCATTCGCGAAACCGTCGCGTTCTCTGAGCAGGCTGAGATTTCGCGCGAAGAGGACAAGGCCGAAGAATACCTGCGGTGGACGCTCGAGGGCATCAACAACATCAGGGGCACTTACGAAGCCGCCCTGAAGTCTCTCGCTGCGTTTCGCAAGGAGCAGATCCTTGCGAAAGACAAGAAGAAGCCGCGGAAGCTTCTTCGTTTGAAGCGCCAGACGGCGAGGCTGCGGCTCGAGATCGCACAGGAGATCAAGAACCTTAATCTGACCGAACACTCGATGCAGGTTCTGATCGCTTCGATCCGAAAGGTCGTTGAGGACATTCGCAAGATCGAGAAGACGATCAAGACGCTTCAGAACAAGGTCGACAAAAAGCCGGCCCAGCCACAGAAGCGCGAGCTGAACGCAAAGCTGCGTGAGGCAAAGGCGGCGCTAAAGGAGATCGAGGAGCAGTTTCACCTGCCGCCGGTCGATATCAAGCGTTCGTTCCAGAACATCAGCGTCGGCGAATACGAGACGAACCAGGCTAAACGCGAGTTGGTCGAGGCAAACCTCCGACTTGTCGTCTCGATCGCCAAGAAGTACACGAACCGTGGTCTGCAGTTCCTGGACCTGATCCAGGAAGGCAACATCGGTCTGATGAAGGCCGTCGACAAGTTCGAATGGCGACGTGGTTATAAGTTCTCGACGTATGCGACGTGGTGGATCCGCCAGGCTATCACGCGTGCGATCGCCGATCAGGCTCGTACGATCCGTATTCCTGTGCACATGATCGAGACGATCAACAAGTTGATCCGGACATCACGCCTTCTCGTACAGGAACTCGGCCGCGAGCCGACGTCCGAGGAGATCGCGAAGCGGATGGACATCCCGGTCTCGAAGGTCCGCAAGGTTCTGAAGATCGCGCAGGAGCCCATCTCGCTCGAGACGCCTATCGGTGAAGAGGAAGATTCGCATCTCGGCGATTTCATCGAGGACAAGTCGATCCTGAACCCTGCCGAATCCGTTACGTTCTCGAACTTGCGGGAGATCACGGATGAGGTTCTCGCGACGCTCACGCCGCGTGAGGAGAAGGTCATCAAGATGCGTTTCGGTCTCGGCAACACCGGTTCGGAGCACACTCTTGAAGAGGTTGGACAGCATTTCGCCGTCACTCGCGAACGCATCCGCCAGATCGAGGCGAAAGCGTTGAGGAAACTCCGCCACCCATCACGGTCGCGGCGGCTGAAGGCTTTTCTCGAAGGAAAACAGTAAGGCGATTTTGGATTTTAGATTGTAGATTTTAGATTGCGGTCGCTTCGGCGGCCGCTTCTTTTTTCCGCGGCATACAGAGCCTTCCATTTCGTGCCGATTCGTGTGCTTCGTGTGCTTAGTGGTTTCGCGTTTGGAGCGTAACCACGAAGTACACGAAATACACAAACTAGCACGAAAAGAATGACTTCCATTCTCGCGTCCTTCCGCGCAGTTCGCAGGCAAGATTTCATTGCTTTTTGCAGTCGGGCACCGCAAACTTGTGTCTAATGTCGATATGGACTCAGCTCTACTGGATCCTGATCCTGTCACTGGTCGTGGCGTCGATCGCCTGGACCGTGACCCAGGAGAAGATCTTTGAGGAATGGCGCGAGGCGGCCAAGAAGCGAAGCGAGGGACGGTCAAACATC
>CAMLKY010000284.1 GCA_946480545.1 uncultured Acidobacteriota bacterium | reverse complement strand
CGATCGGATCAAGCCCGACGACAACAAGTCGCGACCCGCATTCGTCACACGTCACGACGTCGCCCTGTTCTGAATCGGAGTCAACGTAAACTTCTTCGTCACATTCGGGACAAACAGATGTCGGCATTTTTTCTTTTCTCCGAAAATCTAATAAATTAATCGAGCGTCGCTCGGATTCAGTCAACAATTTCTTTTCTACAAATCTAACTTGTTCCAATAAGCGTTAGCAAGAATTAACGCCGGATTTCCTGAATTAGACGTTTCCGACCCTGCAGGTCAAAAATTGCCAATGCAATTTCCATTCGAGCTGAAAGAGAATACCGAGTTCGACGTCGTCGGCTTTGGGACAAATGCGGTCGATTCTCTGATCAGCGTTCCCCATTATCCTGAATTCAACTCCAAAGTAGAGTTGTCAGATTACATTCAGGCTGCGGGGGGTGAGGTTGCGACGACGATGGCCGGGTTGTCACGACTCGGACTGCGCTGCGCGTACGCGGGGCGTGTGGGCTCCGACCCGGCTGGCGAGCTCGGCACCGCAACACTGCGAGACGACGGCGTCGATCTGACCTACACGGAACGGATCGAAGGCGCTCAGACGCAGATCGCTTTTATTATCATCGACGAGCGCAACGGCGAACGCACCGTTATATGGAAGCGTGACGAACGGCTTCGCTACTCAGAAGTGGACGTCCCGCTCGAGTCCGTTCGAAGCACAAAGGTCCTGCATCTCACGCCCCACGATACGCGGGCCTGCCTTAAACTCGCCCGCGCCGCGCGCGATGCGGGAGCCGTTGTTTCTATCGATATCGACAACATCTTCGATGGCGTTGAAGATCTGCTTTCGGCCGTCGACGTGATAATAGCATCGGCAGATTTTCCGGCACGCCTGACCGGGCTACAGGATCGTGAGGCGTCACTTCTCGAGCTGCATTCTCGATACAGGGCTCCTCTTGTGGGCGTTACGCTCGGTGCGAACGGCTCGCAGCTTCTGTGCAATGGCGAGTTTATCGTTACACCCGGGTTCGAAGTTCCCGGCGGTTGTAAGGATACGACCGGGGCGGGAGACGCATTTCGAGTCGGGCTGCTCTTCGGGCTAATAAGCGGTGAATCGGTTGAAGAGAGCGCGCGGATCGCGAATGCGGTCGCGGCCCTGAAGTGCCGCTCGGTCGGTGCTCGGACGGCCCTTCCGACCCGTAACGAGCTCGGTTTGCTGCTCGATTGAACGCCGGATTCCTGCCTTAGAAAAATCTGGACACATCAATGGCCAATGCCTTAAGATAAAAAAGCCAATTCCCTCACCGTGGCACCCTTCTGAGACCCCGCAGTAGTTACGAAATCTCGCCCTCCCAAGCCTCGAATATGGATTCCAAGATCGGCTTGATCGTTCAGCTTAATGGCGTTGTCCTGATCACTGTGCTGTCACTGTGCCTGAGACGCTCGCTGCACCTAACACCGCTGAAATACTGGACCATGGCCTGGCTGAGCTTGTCGTTCGCACTTATCTGTCTACGTCTGGGATTCAGCTACGAGGAATTTTCGTCGTTTCTCTTCACCTATTACTTCATCGGCGAATACGTCTTCGGATTCTTGCTTGTGGCGGGCTGCCGGAGCCTCGACGGTAAGTATGAATTGAAGCCTCGCACAGATCTCTTTCTTATTCCCTTCATCGTGATCGCCATTGTCCTGCCGCACATAGCGTCGGATTTTAATGACGTATTCCCGATCCATGCTTTCATTCTCGCGTGCTTTTACGCCACCGCATTCTACTGGTTGGGAAAGACGCGAATGAATACGTTTGGTTGGCGGATAATGCACGTCTCGCTCTTGCTGCTCACGCTGGACTTTGTCCTCTACACGGTATTGTTCTCGATGCGCAGCTACTCTGCTTACTCGACCCAACTTCTCTCATACAATTCCGTCGTCGATCTGGTACTGCAAACCGCCCTTGGATTTGGCATGGTGATCACTTTGCTCGAGAAGGTCCTCAACGACGCCCAGCATACGAACAAAGAATTGCTGACTGCCAAAAAGCAGCTCGAAGAGCTTGTGCATACAGATCCACTGACGGCGGCGTTCAACCGCCATGCCTTTTACGGATTTGTCAGGCGGCAGGGTGAAGAATCTACGTCGGGATGCGTTGGATTTTTCGATGTCGACGATCTAAAGGCGATCAACGATTGCTTTGGGCACGCGGCCGGCGACATGGTGATCAGGTCCGTCGTGCGTGCCATACGCGAACTAATACGCGCCGAAGATTTGATCTACCGCTGGGGCGGCGACGAGTTCTTCGTGATCATGGTTAGCATGGACGCGGCAATGGCTGAGCGCCGCATGGCACGCCTCGACAGTCTTCTGAGGGACATTCTGGTCGAACACATCCCCGAGCCCATCACGGTAGGCGTCTCGTGGGGATTTACTGATTACACCAACCCCGACGAGCTTGAAAACGCCATCAAGGCCGCTGATGCGGCGATGTACCAGCGTAAGCAGACCCGCAAGGAACGGCGAACCTCGAGCGAGGATTACATGAACACCGTTCGAGAAGGTTTGCCCGGACTTGCCCCTTGAGTTTTACAACCTGTCGTTAAAAAACCCGATAACCAGCGCCCATGCATCGCGTGCGGCCGTTTCGTTGTAGACCTCCGGCCGCGTGTTATTGAAGAACGCGTGGTCGGCTTCGTATTTCACCGAGTGCACCGGCAACTCGTACGTTTCCGCAGCATTTTCCAGAGCAGCGACCTTCTCCGTGTTGATCCAGGCATCCTTGGTCCCGGATATGAAGATCGTAGGGGTCGTCAGGCGCTTCAGTACATCCTCTTCCGGAATATCCCCGTAAAAAGGTGCGGCGGCACTGAACCCTTCCAGCTCGCACGCCGCTCGAAGTGCGAATGTGCCGCCCATACAAAAGCCTGTGATCCCGAAATGTGTCAGACCGTATTTGCCGCGTGCAGCATCGACAGCATTCCGGATCGTATCCAGTCCGTCCTCGATCGCCAGAGCGTGCATCATCTTGCCGGCCTCTTCCGGATTCGTTGCGATCTTCCCTCGATATAGATCGGGAGCGATAGCTATGAATCCCTCGGCCGCATACCGGCCGGCGATGTCCTTGATGTGATCGTTCAGACCCCACCATTCCTGTATGACCACAACAGCCTTCGTGGTCGACTGTTCCGGCTGAACTACGTACGCGGTGGTTGATCCGTTAGCGGTTTCAAAAGACAGTGTTTCGGTAGCCATACCATAAAACTAACAACTAAGAGTGAAAAACTAAAAGTGAAGAACCAAGAACTAAAGCGTGTTCCCTATTCTTCACTTTTACTGGTTAGTTAGAAGAATCTCACCGTGTAACCGAATCGAAGACCGCGACCAATCTCAGGCACCAGGTCTTTGATGAACGATACGTGGTTCCGGTAGAGGCGGTCGGTGAGGTTGTAGGCATTGAATGTGAAAATGTGCGCAAAGTGCTGCCGGCCAATCGTGTATGACCCGGCGACGTTAAAAATGCCGTAACCTGCCGTCGGTGTCTCGAGCGGAAATATCTTTTCCTGATCCGCTGCGAAGACCGCCTCAGGTCGAACACTCAGGTCCTTGTATCGAATGTCCAACCCCAGTCGAGCACGGGCCGGAGGTATCCGGGGCAGATCCAGATTCGGATCGACCAGTTTCGCACGAACGAAATCAAGACTTATAAAGCCACCGAGGTAACTGTTACGTCGCCGCTCAGCTCGGCCCCAAGGTACCGGGCGTCTGCCTGCTCGTACCTTGAAACGAACAATCCATCCTGCATGTCGATCTGGCCGTCGCCGTCCTCATCTTGCGGTGCGAGAAAGACAAAGTTATTGATCGCGTAGTAGTAGACGTCGCCGGAAACCCTGATCCGCTTCGTCTGGTGCCGCAGCGAGAGATCGATCCCGTTCGATCGCTCCGCTACAAGATCGCCGTTGCCGATCTCAAACGTTATGTTTCCGATGTGCGGACCGTTGTTGTAGAGCTCTTCAAGCGCTGGCGCGCGGAAGGAGTGCGAGTAATTGACGATGAAAGCACCACCCTTCCAGAGCGGGAAGTTCACGCCCGCCCAACGGCAGATCTACCAGATCGTGCGGGACGC
>CAMLKY010000283.1 GCA_946480545.1 uncultured Acidobacteriota bacterium | reverse complement strand
CTGAACAGAATTCTCCGATCAGCCGCTGTGAAACGGCAACCGAATCGAGATCCTCCATTGCTCCCATTCTCACCTATTGCCTTCAACCTTGCTCGGCGACTTCGATTGCCTGTACTCTAGGTGCAAAATTGGCATCCAAAGTATCGGCTATGAAACTTAAACTAATCGCAGTTATCGTCGTCGCCGCAGGCGTGCTGGGCACATCCTGTACGAACCGGACCGAGGCGCGTCGCGAGGGCTGTCAGATCCGGGTCGGCATCGTCTTCGATATCGGTGGGAAGAACGACCGATCATTCAACGCCGCGGCTTGGGAGGGCGTAAAGCGCGCCGAAAAGGACATGCCGATCTGCCTCTACGATGTCGAGCCGGGGAATCCAACTTCGATCGAGCCCGCGATGCGTGCATTCGCTGAGAAGGGATACGATTTGATCATCGGTATAGGCTTCGCGCAGGGGCCGATCCTCAAACGTGTCGCGACCGATTATCCGAATATCAAATTCGCGATCATCGACGGAGTTATTTTCGAGGACGATGGAAAGACGCCAAAGCAGAACGTCGCGTCGCTCGTCTTTCGCGAGCACGAAGGTTCGTATCTGGTGGGCATGATCGCCGCTGAAAAATCGAAGACAGGCAAGATCGGATTCCTCGGCGGTATGGACATCGGCCTGATACATCGCTTCCAGAAAGGCTACGAAGAAGGTGCGAAGTCGGTGAATCCGAACGTCGAAGTGATCACCAATTATGTCGGCGTTACGGACGGAGCGTGGAACAACCCGGGCAAGGGCAAAGAGCTGGCGCTCGCGCAGATCGAAAAGGGTGCGGATGTGATCTTCACCGCCGCCGGAAATTCAGGTCTTGGCGCCTTCGATGCGGTCGAGCAGTACGGGAAGAACGCACAGGGCGAGGCGAACAAATTCGTGATCGGTGTTGATTCGAACCAGAATGCGGTAAAGCCGGGCTTTGTCCTGACATCGATGGTGAAGCGTGTGGACAACGCCGTCTATGATGTGGTGAAAGAGGTTCTCTCAGGAAGCTTCAAAGGCGGCTTCCACGTTTTCGGTCTTGATAAGGACGGCGTCGCCTACTCGATGGACCAGTACAATCAACCTTTGATCCCCGCCGAAACGATCCAGCGCGTCGAAGAAGCGAGATCAAAGATCGTGGGCGGCGAGATCAAGGTCACGGATGCAATGGCGAATTAGTCTGTTTAATGATCGTTGAGGTGGTTGATTTTTCTTCGTTGCCGGCGCCTTCAAACCAGGAGGTATCACCAGACAACGAACAACAGAACGAACATGCTAGAACTACGCAACATCACAAAAACCTTCGGCACAGTTGTCGCGAATAACGACGTGTCGATCACCGTGCATAAAGCGACCATCCACGCGATCGTGGGTGAGAACGGGGCCGGGAAGTCGACGATCATGCGCATAGCGTATGGGTTCTACAACGCTGATAGCGGCGAGATCTTTGTCGATGGGAATCACGTCGAGATTCGAAATCCGCACGACGCTATCGCGCTCGGGATCGGTATGGTGCACCAGCATTTTATGCTCGTCGATACGATGACCGTTGCCGAGAACATAATCCTCGGCGCCGAGACGGGTTCGGCGGCTAGCCTCGATCTTGAACGCGCGAACAAGGAGATCAAATCACTCTCGGACGAGCTAAAGCTCAACATCAATCCGCAGGCATACATCGAAGATCTCAGCGTCGGTCAACAGCAGCGGGTCGAGCTCCTGAAAGCGCTTTATCGCAACGCCGAGCTGCTGATCCTCGATGAGCCCACGGCTGTCCTGACCCCACAGGAGGTCGAGGAGTTCTTCGCGATCCTTCGACGAATGAAGGACCAGGGCAAGACGATCATCATCATCACGCACAAACTCGAAGAGGTGCTTGCCATCTCGGATGAGGTCACCGTCATGCGCGATGGGAAATCGGTTGGGAATGTTAAGACCTCCGAGACCAGCGCGAAGGACCTCGCTCGAATGATCGTCGGACGCGATGTGCTGTTGCGGGTCGAAAAGACCGACGCCAGCCCGCGCGACAACGTTCTGGAAGTTCGCAATCTGAAGATCGCGGGTAAACACGGTGCGGCCGTTGATGATGTAAGCTTCGCGGTTCGCGGCGGTGAGATCGTCGGCATCGCCGGTATCGAAGGAAACGGACAGACCGAGTTGATCGAGGCCCTTGCCGGATTGTGCCATCCGACATCGGGGTCGATCGAGTTTGAAGGAAAGATGGTGACCGGCCTCAGCGCGCGGCGTCGGAAGGAGCTGGGGATCGCACACATCCCGGAAGATCGCCACAAGCGCGGTCTGCTGTTGAATTCGGATCTCGCGGAAAACTCGATCCTCGGCGTTCACTATCGCCCGCCTGTCGCAGCCGCCGGATTCATGAGCGGCTCGGCGATTGATCGTCGCGTTAAGGAGATCGTCCAGAATTTCGACGTACGCCCCCCGATCCCTGAGCTGTCTGCGAAGTCGCTGTCGGGCGGGAATCAACAGAAGCTGATCATCGGTCGCGAGTTTGAGTTGAACCCCAGACTGCTTCTCGTATCGCAGCCGACCCGAGGTGTCGATATCGGAGCGATCGAATTCATCCATCGAAAGCTTATCGAGCTCCGAGACGCCGGGAGCGCCGTGCTCCTGGTCTCAGCCGAACTGGAAGAAGTCACAGCCCTCGCCGACCGCCTCCTGGTGATGCGCGAAGGACGGATAGTAGGCGAAGTTGACCCGAAGCTCGCATCGACCGAGGAGATCGGTTTGATGATGACCGGGGGTTGATTCACCGCAGAGGCGCGGAGACGCAGGGGAAGAATTATTTCAGCCGCGGATTTACGCGGATTACGCGGATCTGATCTGCTTCTGATCGGCGTCATCCGCGTAAATCCGCGGCTAAAACTCTTCTAGGATCCACCGCGGCACGCTCAAACGTCTCATCAGTTCCCATTCCGCATTTGTGCAACCTCGCAAGGTTTGGCTAAAATCAGTCGTAAGGAATTTAACAAAGATGAGTACGACAGGAACAGAAACAACCGCCGCGACCGCTGGACTTAGGGGTGTGGTGGCTGCACAGAGTGCGATCGGCGACGTAAATGGGGAAGAAGGGAAGTTAATTTACCAGGGTTACGACATTCACGATCTGGCGGAGAACTCGACCTTTGAAGAGGTCGTTTTTTTGCTTTGGAACGGCCGATTGCCGAACCAGTCAGAGCTGGATGAGCTGACTGCCCAGATCCGCGAAAACTATAAGATCCCGGCCGAGATCATTGCAGGAATGAAGTACATGCCGAAGGACGCCGATCCGATGGATGTGCTTCGGACATGTGTTTCGGCGTTGGATTTCTACGACAAGGACGGTCACGGCACGGACCGCGAGAACGCACACAAAGCCGCGGTTAAGATCACAGGCCAGATCGGTACCATTGCAGCCGCCTGGGATCGGATCCGGAATGGAAAGGACCCGGTCGCGCCGGATTCAAGTCTTTCGATCGCAGAGAATTTCCTGTACATGCTTCGCGGTGAAAAGCCCGATGCCGAAGAGGCCCGGATGTTCGACATAGCGCTTATCCTGCACGCCGACCACGAGCTGAACGCTTCGACAGTCACGACCCGCGTGGTTGCGGGAACGCTTGCCGATATGTACGGAGCCGTAACCGCCGGTATTGCGGCACTCGCCGGACCGCTGCACGGCGGGGCGAACACGGCGGTGATGAAGATGCTGATCGAGATCGACGACCCCGCCAAGATCGATTCATGGGTCGACGAGGCCCTTGCCGCCAAGCGCAAGATCATGGGCATCGGTCACGCGGTTTACAAGACCGAGGACCCGCGTGCGACCTGGCTGCGAAAATTCTCGAAGCAGATGGCGGACAAGAAGGGTGAGTCGAAGTGGTTCGACATGTCGCAGCGGATCGAGAAGCTTATGCACGAGAAAAAGGGAATGTACCCGAACGTCGATTTCTATTCGGCTTCGACGTACTACCTGATGGGCATCCCGTTGGATCTCTACACGCCGATCTTCGCCGTCAGCCGGATCTCGGGCTGGACCGGACACATCCTCGAGCAATACGCGAACAACAAACTCATCCGGCCGCGTGCAGAATACATCGGCA
>CAMLKY010000282.1 GCA_946480545.1 uncultured Acidobacteriota bacterium | reverse complement strand
GTTTCTAGTTCCTGGTTTCTAGTTCCTGGTTTCTAGTTCCTGGTTTCTAGTTCCTAGTTTCTAGTTCCTAGTTTCTAGTTCCTGCTTTCTAGTTTCTAGTTTCTAGTTCCTGGTTCCTGGTTTCTAGTTACTAGCTGCTAGTTGCTAGTTGCTAATTACTCTTTCATCGACGGCTTCCGGTAAAACTAGAAACTAGAAACCAGGAACCAGGACCTAGAAACTAGAAACTAGAAACCAGGAACTAGAAACTAGGAACTAGAAACTAGGAACTAGAAACTAGAAACTAGAAACCAGGAACTAGGAACCAGGAACTAGAAACTAGGAACTTGGAATGAAGTACTTCACAACGAGAAGTGACGTCGAAGAAACGGCGACCCAAAGAATGGTGCCTTGTAGCAGGGGGCGCCAGCGTGTCGTGAGGACGCTGTCGAGGGACAGGCTGAGGCCGATAAAAAACAGGGTAACCGTCATCCCCGCTTTCGCCAGATTTACCAGTGCGTCGAAAATGCTCGGCTGAACCCATAGCGGAGCGTATGTTCTAGCTAGAACGGCGAGAAAGAAAAATCCTATGAACCACGGCACCACGATCTTCGCCTTTGCGTCGGGATACCGTTGGCGATAAAGAAACATCAGCAGAAGCGCGACCGGTGCGATCCAAAGTGCACGCGCGAGCTTGACCGTTGTTGCCGTCGACAGGGCCTCGCTTCCGTATGCAGCGGCAGCTCCTACAACTGAACTCGTGTCATGGATAGCGATCGCTGCCCAGATCCCGAACTGATGCTGCGACAGGTTGAGTTGATACCCGATCAGCGGAAACAGGAAAAGAGCGATTGCGTTCAGAACGAAAACTGTCCCGAGCGAGATCGAGATCTGTTCAGGTTCCGCCTCGATACCGGGTGCGGCAGCGGCGATCGCGCTCCCGCCGCAGATCGCGGTGCCGGTCGAGATAAGAGCCGATATGCGTCCGCGAACTTTGAGCAGCCTTCCGATCAAGTAACCCAGTCCGAGCGTACCCACGATCGTTACGACCGTGAGTACGATCCCGTCCTTTCCCGCATCGTAGATCGATTTCAGGTTCATCCCGAATCCGAGCAGCACAACGGAAAACTGTAATAGTAGCCGCGTGGGCGCTCCCTCGATGCCGGGAAACGGGTTCCCAACAACAAGCGCCATCACCAGCCCGATCCCCAGGGCCACGGGCGGCGAGCCGTACGGCGACAGGATGAAAATGATAAGGACGATAAAGGCGATCTTACGCCACATAGGATGGGGAAGAAGCTTTGGATTTTGGATTTTGGATTTTGGATTTTGGATTTTGGGTTTTGGGTTTTGGGTTTTCAAATCTCAAATCTCAAATTTGAAATTTGAAATTTCGAACCTCTGAGATCTTGTCCGAAACGAAAAACCCGCAATCCCCATCCTTCTCACTTCTCACCTGCGCTGGCCTTTCCTTGATTCGCAACCGCTTCTTCCGCTTTACGGATGGCTTCCTGGTCGCCGAGGTAGTAGCTCTTGGTCGGTTTCAGGTTGTCGTCCAGCTCGTAAACAAGCGGGATCCCGGTAGGAATGTTGCGATGAACGATCTCCTCATCCGAGATCGAATCCAGGAATTTCACGAGCGCACGCAGTGAATTTCCGTGAGCGGCGATGATTATTCGTTTTCCGTTTTTTACCTTCGGCAGTATTTCGGTTTCGAAGTAGGGCACGACGCGACTGACGGTGTCTTTCAAGCATTCGGTCTTCGGAAACTTCCCGGGCTCGATCATGCAATATCGAGGGTCCTTCCCGAGCCAACGCTCGTCAGTTTCTTCCATTGCCGACGGCGGGATGTCGAAGCTGCGACGCCAGACCAGAACCTGTTCTTCGCCATACTGCGCAGCCGTCTCCGCCTTATTGAGTCCCTGGAGCGCGCCGTAGTGCCGTTCGTTCAGCAGCCACGACTTCGTCTCCGGGATCCACATCAGGTCCATTTCATCGAGGATGATCCAAAGAGTTCGGATCGCGCGTTTCAATACCGAGGTGTATGCCTCATCGAATGTGAACCCTTCCGCCTTTAAAAGTTTTCCGGCAGCATGTGCTTCTTCTCTTCCCTTTTCGCTGAGATCGACGTCCTTCCATCCGGTGAAACGGTTTTCCTTGTTCCACTCGCTCTCGCCATGACGAATCAAAACCAGTTTATGCATAACAGTTAATTTACTATACCGACCGACGATCTAAAACGGATGCCAAAAGCCAACAGCCCATTTGGTTACGATTGGCTTCGGCTTCCAGCTATTGGCTATTGGCCATCAAGACCGCGCGGGCCTCTCCCACCAGGTACAGTGACCCGGCGACCAGGATAATGTCGTTGTCGCCGGCGACAGCCGTGGCTGTCGCAATTGCCTCGCCCACGTTCGGTTCAGTCCATACTGCCATATCAGGTGTGAAACGAAGGACATCGTCAGGATCGATCGCACGTGAGTTCGCCGGCTTCGTCAATATCAAACGGTGGGCTTTCGGAAAGAGTATAGACGCGATCTCGTCGATTTCTTTGTCCATCATCGCTCCAAAGATCAGCGTGACCGGCTGGTCGACGAACTCGTCCAGATAAGCCGCCAGCGCACGTGCGCCGCCGACATTGTGAGCGCCGTCCAAAAGAAAGCGGCCTATCCGCTCGAGCCGTCCAGGATGAGTCGCGGTTTCGAGGCCTGCCCAAAAGTCCTCGGCCGACAGATCGAACCCTGAGTGTTGAAGCACTTCTGCAACGGCGATGGCGACCGAGGCGTTCTCGACCTGATGCTCACCCAGCATTCCAGTCAATAGAATATTCCCGTGGCTCCCGTGCTCGGTCGCGAACGTGGCTATAAGCCAGGGCTGAACCATGCGTTCGCGTTTGACGATTATGTTCGTTGTCGCCCAAACGGGCTCTACGCCCACTTCGCGGCAACGCCCGTAGATCACCTGCTCGATCGCTCGCGATTGGTGCAGAACAACGGGAGTACATTCGGCGTGGATGATCGCCGCCTTCTCAGCAGCGATCTCTTCGATCGTACCGCCCAAATACTGCTGGTGGTCATAATCGATCCGCGTGATCGCGCAGATCTGTGACTTCGCAGCGGTGGTCGCATCAAGGCGCCCCCCGAGACCGGTTTCGAGTATCGCAAGCTCGACCTGTGCCTCAGCAAACGCCAATAAGGCGATAGCAGTGACCTGCTCGAAAAATGTAGGTGCGTTCTCAAGGTGCCCGCCTGCCACGAGTGTCTCGGAGACCCCGCGGACGCGAGTCGCATGCCCGGCGAAGTCCTCATCCGAGATCTCCGCTCCGTCGATTTTCACACGCTCGGTTATCGAGACAAGATGCGGTGAGGTGAACATCCCGGTCCTTATCCCAGCATGCACGCATATCGAGTTCAGGAACGCGCATACCGACCCCTTCCCGTTCGTGCCGGCGACCTGTACCTTGAAATACTTCTCGTGCGGATTTCCGAGCGCTGCTAGTAGCTTCTCGATATTCTCCAGCCCGAGCTTCATCGCGGAAACTTCGTTCCCGAGCGACAATAGATAATCCTGAGATTCCTCAAAGTTCACAACGAGAACATTCTTGGCGAGGCTGTCGAAGCATGCAAATACTCGTTTGCAATTTCAACATTTGGGCGTAAAGTGTGAGGACTGCCTCATGGAATATCAAACCGTGATCGCCGGCACCGGCACCGTTATTCCCGACGTCGTCGTCCCGAATTCCCATTTCGAACGCAGCGAGTTCTACGACCGCGAGGGCAAGCCCATCGGCAAATCCGGTAAGCAGATCGCGGAGAAACTTGAATCGATCGCCGGCATACGCGAGCGGCGTTATATTCCGTTTGATCAGGATTCGATCGGGCTTATGACGGACGCATCGCGCCTCGCACTCGAAGATTCGGGTCTCGATGTCAACGATCTCTCCGGTATCATCGTCGCCCATAACGCGGGCAACATGGTCCCCGATACCGGAGCGTTCCATACCGTCCCGAATATGGCCGCTGTTCTGAAGCATGAGCTCGGTTCTACCAATCACGACTGTTTCGCGTATGACCTGCTGTTCGGATGTCCCGGGTGGCTGCAGGGGCTGATCCAGGCGCATCAAACGATAATGATGGGCGACGCTGAACATGTCA
>CAMLKY010000281.1 GCA_946480545.1 uncultured Acidobacteriota bacterium | reverse complement strand
GACACCTTCGCCGCGATCATGTACTCGATGAAGATACCGAAGGGGTAGGGGGAGACGGATGAAGGATGAAGGATGAAGGATGAAGGATGAAGGGTGAAGGATTAATGGTGAATGGTACCTTCACTCTTCCCTTCACTATTTACGATTCACGATTCACTATTTACGATTCACGATTCACGATTCACGATTCACGATTCACTATCCACCACTAATCCATCGGCGTTGGAGCGTCGGAGTGCGGGACGAAGCACTTTCGACATCGTGCCTCGTATTTGTCGCTTGCTCCGACTTCGACCCGAGCTTCCGACTCGACCGTTCGTTGAGAGTAATTTGCAGTCCCGCCGCATTTCACGCAGATCGCGTGCGTCTTAGTAATGAATTCTGCAATCGAAAGGAGCTGCGGCATGGGCTCAAAGGGGCGGCCGGTGTAATCCTGGTCGAGCCCGGCGATGATCACCCGCTTCCCTTTCGCCGCGAGCTCATTCACGGCCGGAATAAGCTCCATGTCGAAGAATTGTCCCTCGTCGATGCCGACAACTTGCGTATCCGCGTCTATCTGATCCATCAACTCTTTCGTCGAGCTGACCGGCCTCGAATTGTGTTTCTGTCCGGAGTGTGACGCGATCTCTTCGATCGAATATCGCGAATCGATGACCGGCTTGAATACCTGTACCTTTTGCCGCGCGATCCGCGCCCGGTTCAATCTGCGGATCAGTTCTTCGGATTTACCGGAGAACATCGATCCTGCAATTACTTCGATCCAGCCTGTGCCGTTCTGCCGATTCTTGCGGCGTTCTTCAGTATTGTCGAACGCAAATTCTTCCACCATAGATTGCCTTCTGTGAGAATAAGAGAAGGACAATTATAGAGAGTGCGGGGGGAAAGTAAAAAGTAGAAAGTAAAAAGTAAAACGGAGAAAGTAAGAAGTAGAAAGGCGTGTCAGCAATCCTGTCTCGCAACTTTTTACCTTTTACTTCTTACTTTCTACTTGTTGACTTTGCTTTAGCTGAATCTCAGATCCGTGCCGGTCATGTCGGCGGGTTTTTCGACGCCCAGTAGTCCAAGGATCGTCGGGGCCACATCGCTGAGCGATCCTCCGTCGCGCAATTTGATGTAGGTAGCACTGTCGTCCACCAGATGCAGGGGCACATCGTTTCTAGTCGCAAACCGGTTCGGCACACCGCCCTTGTCGATCATCTCTTCACAGCTTCCATACGACGCGGTCACGACACTGATCCCGCCCGCCTCGCGCACTTTCTCGACGACGCCGCCAAGACACGTGTCGACATACTGGATAGCCTCGATGGTTCGTTCCAGACTCCCCGTCTCTGCCGCGATGGCTGACGCGGAGAAGTTGATAACAAACAGAGCAGACTCTTCGCCCTTCAAATGCTGCAGTGCGCGATCGGCGACCTTAAAACTCTCCATTTCCGGCTCCGAATCGCGATGATGTGACTCGGGGATGTCGACCTGCGATGCACATTCGTAAATGCTCGACTCCGAACCGCCGTTCAGGAAACTAGTGACATGCGGAAAACGATCGATACCCGCGATGCGGTAATTCGGAATGTGCTGCATGGCCAAAGCCTGGCCAAGTACGGTGCCTTCGGTTTCAGGCGGGAACGCGACGGGGAGATTGAAGCTGCTGTCGTACTCGGTAAGGCACACTGCCTCGATGCTCGGTTTGACAGAGGCTGATCCGATCTCCGGCACCGCCAGCGAACGCGTCAACTGCCGCATCGTGTCGGCCCGGTGATTAAAGAATATGACCGTGTCGCCATTTGCGATGGTGCCGACCGGCGTGCCGGTATCTTTCTCAAGGACGATCGGTGCGACGAATTCGTCGGCGATGCCACGAAGGAATGAGTTTCGGATGGCGGTCCTCGAGTCCAGTGCCCGCTCGCCTTCCGCGTGTACGAGCATCGTGTATGCACGTGCGGTACGCTCCCAATTCTCCCCGCTGTCCATCGCGAAGAACCGCCCGCAGATCGTCGCGATACGCCCGACGCCGATATCCGCCATCTTTATCTCGAGGGCTTCAACATAGATATCCGCCGTTCTAGGTGGGACATCGCGGCCGTCGAGGATCGCGTGAACAAAAACGTCGCGGACACCTTCGCGTTTAGCCATTCGAAGAAGGGCGTAAAGGCTTTCAGGGGCCGAATGGATCCCGCCGTCGCTGAGAAGCCCGATCAGGTGAACTGGTTTTCCGGCGGCTGCGGCACGTGACATCGCGGGCTGTAGCACGGGGTTCGTCGCGAATTCACCGTTCTGTATCGCCTTGGAGATCCGTGCGATGCCGGTTCGCACGACGCGTCCAGCGCCCAGGTTAAGATGTCCCGCCTCGGCGCTGCCTGCAGAGCCAGGCGGCAGACCTACGCTTTCGCCTGAAGACGAAAGCAAGGTCCGCGGATAGCGCGAGCAGATCTGGTCGTAGTTAGGGGTATGGGCAAGTGCTACGGCGTTCCCTTCCCGGTTGGCGGAAACACCCCAGCCGTCAAGGATTATGAGTGCAAGAGGTCTTTGATTCGGGGAATTCATACTGACAGAAACAGGAGGGATCTTAAGAGTCTGAGTGGTAAGAGTGTTCAGCGGCGGAAGTTTCGTCGCCGGGGTTATTATAACCGAATTGGCTCCGCCGGATGCAAGACTTTTGCTCAGTAGGCATCGGGAGCAGGCCGTTCCATCCACCGCTCGGGAAACTTCAATGAATGAAACCCGAATTGTTCGTAAAGACCGTGAGCATCGCGAGTTGCGAGTACCCAACGCCTAAGGCCCTGCAGATCCGGGTGCGAGATCATTGCCTCCATGATCCGCTTGCCCAGGCCATGCCCGCGGAATTCTTCGAGCACAAAGACGTCGCCTACGTACGCGAACGTCGCGAAATCAGTGACGACGCGCCCGAATGCCACCTGCAGCGCGCCCGAATACACTCCGAAACAAAGCGAGTTCTTGATCGCAGCGCGCGCCTGCTCCATCGAACGATTTTGTGCCCAATAGGACTCTTCGGACAAGAACCGATGGATCAGCTCAACATCGAGGCGACCACGATCGGTGCTGATTTCAAAATCCGTTTCTTTCATTTGCAGGTCGAAATTCATTTCCTATCGCTGAAGGCGACATTTCCCGTCGCTGAAGGCGACATTTCCCGTCGCTGAAGACGACATTTCCTGTCGCTGAAGGCGACATTTCCTGTCGCTGAAGGCGACATTTCCTGTCGCTGAAGGCGACATAGCATTAAAGCCCAGGGTTGAATGAGCGAAGCGAATGAAACCCTGGGTATTCAGCAGGCAGCGCAGCCGATCCGCATAGAAGGTCGTTCGCTTCAGGGCTTAATTGCTTTGTCCTCTTCGGAGTGCGGACGCGTTCTACCGTATCTTTGCCGCCTTCTATCACCGAGATATAGTCCTCAACTTCGCGTGCGCTCGTCAGCCTGATGATCTTCACCCGATCTTTCACTCGCTCCAGCTTGTCCAGTACGCGCGGTCGCGAGCGCGACGGGTAATTCCACGTCCATTTTAGAAACGGCAGATCGATCTTCTCCGGACATTCCGGTGCGAGATCCGGGCGAGTCCGGCCTCGGTATTGAAATGCCCGTTTGAGAACTCGCCAGGTACAGACGACCCTGGGCATGTCCAAAAAGATCACGGTATCGCAATGCTCAAGCCGCATCTCCATCGTCCCGCTATAATTGCCATCGATGATCCACGCGTCACCCTTGAGCAGTTCGGCCACCTTCGCCGGCCAAACGTCTTTGGGCGTTTCGGTCCAGCCGGGCATCCAGAAATGATTATCGAGATGAATTACGGGAAGGCCAGTCACTTCCCCGAGCCGCCTCGCGAAAACTGACTTCCCTGCACCACATGAACCTATGACGAGGACCTTCTGCACGTCAGAGCTTACGTCACGACAGCCTGGATGGTTCGTTGATTTTCTTAGCGCCCGATTCCCTGCGACTGCTGCTCTTTTGCGATCTGATAGAAGGCCTTGCGTCCGGGGTATCGGGCCGTGTCCCCGAGATCTTCCTCGATCCGGAGCAGTTGGTTGTACTTTGCGATGCGGTCCGAACGACACAGGCTGCCAGTCTTGATCTGTCCAGCATTTGTCGCGACGGCGAGGTCGGCAATGAAGGTGTCCTCGGTCTCAC
>CAMLKY010000280.1 GCA_946480545.1 uncultured Acidobacteriota bacterium | reverse complement strand
GAACGGCGACCCTGTTCGTGACGACGCTCGCTTATCTCTGGCTATGGCAGATCAAGGGACCGTTCTGGGCGTGGGCACTCGTCTCCGCACTTCTCGGCCTGGGATTTACTTTCTTCAGCGGGGCGACGGAAGCGTGGCTTGTTGATGGGTTGAAGTCAGCCGGTTTTAAGGATGAGCTCGACGGCGTCTTTGCAAAAGGTTCGATCGCGGCCGGGATCGCGATGCTGACGGGAACGGTTGCCGGAGGGTTCGTCGCGCAATATACAAACCTCGGCGTACCGTACATGATGCGGATCGCCGCTCTCGCTGGCACGTTTGTGATCGCGCTATTTCTCATGCACGACGAAGGTTTCGCGCCGAAAGCGCGCAGTTCGTTCTTCGACGAGGTCCGCGACGTAATATCTGACACGGTTGAATTCGGCATTCGGTCTGCGCCGATCCGGTGGATGATGCTGTCGGCGATCTTTAGCGGCGGTGTCGCGATCTACATCTTCTATGCGATGCAGCCGTACCTGCTCGAGCTTTATGGCGAGCCCGACAACTACATCGTCGCAGGCGCATCGGCGGCGATCGTCGCTGCGGCACAGATCGTCGGCGGATTGCTCGTGCCGTATGTCGGACGTATCTTCGAACGCCGCACCTCGATACTGATCGCGGGATTGGTCCTGACAGTCGGCACTTCCGTTGCGATCGGACTTATCGCCAACTTCGCCGCTGTTGTCGTGCTACTGGCCGTATGGGCGATCGTCTTCGCTTCGATCTCGCCGGTCCGGCAGGCATACGTCAACGGTCTCGTGCCTTCGAAGCAGCGGGCGACGATCTTATCAGCCGATAATCTTATGAACTCTGCTGGCGGTGCCGTATCGCAGCCGGCTCTTGGAAAGGTGGCGGATGTCGGGGGATATCCCGCGTCGTATCTCGCGAGCGCTGTGTTTCAATCACTCGCGCTGCCGTTTCTTCTTCTAGCGAGACGTGAAAAAGCGCGGTCCGATAAAATTCGCCGGAACGAGGCTGGAAAGTAGGCTCCCGTTTTTAGCTCAACGGTAAGCATTAAAAAAATCGAGTACCCGACGATTGTAGTCGCTGAAAAAGGTGTGTTCGGCGTAGCAGATCCGCAACTGGTCGCGAATGGAGGGGATGAAAGAGTTGTACTGCGGAGGTATCGCCGATTCCCAGCCGGATGTATCAGGGTCGGCGATCAAAAGATCCCGCCCGTCGAGAAAGCCCGCCTGTCTAAGCTCCGCGTGGATAACCCGCGAATCGGCCGCTGACAGGCCCGAGATCCTCCAGAAGCGCTCGGGGTAGACCGGAGTCGGAACGGCGAGATGATATTGCGACGACACTCCGCGATTTAGCAGATTCTGGTAGTTGTTTCGCGACTGCTGTACCCCGCCCGGCATGATCGTCCCGTCGTTGATGGCGATACACCAGATTATCGGGATCGTTGTGATGTTAATGATGTCGGGCGTGCCCGCAAGCAGATTCATCGAAGTCGCCCGGAAATTCAAGGCACGCGCTACCCGCGGGCTGAAGCCAGCACCCTTCGAAAAGCCATGAGCAAAGACCGGCGTCGAGGCGGTCATCCAACCCCGGGATATGAACAGGTTGATCGCCGCTTGCACGTTCTGGATGTCGGGATTCGTGGCGATGTCGTTGCTCGTCGCCCAGTCGCGATTTACCCGATCGGCGCTGTCGAGTGCAACGACGGCATAGCCCTCGGCCACCGCTTCGTTTGCGAAGATCCGTCGCTCTAAATTGTTGAAGAGAAGATTCGCACTTCCACCCTGGCCGTGAAAGTGAAATATGACACCCGTATGCGAGACGGGAAAGTGATATCCGATCTGGATCCCATTGAGAGTTTCGAATGATGGTGTCCACGACGATGCCGGTTTGTATGTTGCGGTAACGGTAATGTTCCGGCCTGCGACGCGAACTTTTGAATGCGACTCGCGCGTTCGCTGCAAAAGCGTCGTATCGCCGGTCCAGCGATCGAACACCATGCCGGGTGGTGCGGGATCTGCCCACACGTGGATGAATGACTGTCCCTTATAAGAGCCGTCGCCGCTTCCCGAATTTACGGCCACATTAGCGCGTTGAGCATGGAGCGTCGCGGCCACGGCCAATATGACGAGGAGAATCTTCATCGCGTCACGAAATTGGACGCCGAGGAAGTCGGAAAGGTCGGGTTAATTTTGCGTGGGCCGGGTAACCGGCCCACGCGAAGGGTCAGGGCTAAGGTGTAGTACGCGTAAATGTCTGCCCGCCGAGATTCAGCGACACAAACTTTCCGCCGTCCTCTTTGAACCAGATCACCTCACCGTTGCCGCCCGGCGTGATCTCGACCCGTATCGAATCTTTCTCGGTATACGGCGTTGCGGTGGCGGATAGGTTGCCCATTCGGAAGACCAGCGCATTCTCCGCGGGTGTGATCTCTATCGTTCCCCAGAGCGGATTTGTGTAACGGCCCGAGTAGTCGCCGAACGGCTTCGTCAACTGCCAGGTCCGCTTTGCCCGATCCAGCGCGGCGGCATGCACCTGCTGCTTCCTAGTTTCATACGCGTCGAAATTGCTCTGGAGCTGCTTCTCATACTCGGCTTCAAAGTTCGGGGTCCCGAGCCACCAATCGTAGGCGTAGGTCGCGATCATGTGTCCGACGCGCTGTCCGACCGGCTCATTATTCGTTACGACAGCAACCGCTAGCTTGCGGTCGGGAAGATAAGAAAAGTGACTGCTGTAACCCGTGAAGCCGCCGTGATGGTACATCACTCTTTCATTCCGCCACTTCCCGATCTGCCATCCCAGCCCGTATTCGCCATCGCCGGTGAACGGCGGAGCATCACGCTTCGTCTGGGTGTAGCCCGTGTGGGCTGCTCGGATAAGATCGGCGGGCATCACTTGTTTGCCCGCGAGCTTACCGTCGTTCATGTTCATATTCAGCCAGCGGCCGATGTCGGAAATGCTCGCGAAGATTCCGCCTGCCGACTGCATGTTGTTGTCCTTCTTTTCCAACACGGACCTGATCGTCTTTCCGGATTGCGGGTCGAAGACGTACGGCATTGCGACCGTCCATTTCTTTCCACGCGCTCGCGAGATGTAAGCCGTGGTGTGCTTCATTCCCATCGGATCGAGAATTCGTTGCTGAAGAAGGTCGCGCCAATTCTTCTTCAGATGATGATCCAGCAAGATCCCGTAGACGTTATACCCATAGTTGGTATAGCGATACTTACCCAGGTATGCTTCGTCGACGGACGTTCCCTCTGCAAACGTACGTGCAACTTCGGCCGGTTCGACCTGGCCGGTAAAGGCAAGCCGATTCACCAGGGCGTCATTTCTTAGCCCGCTCGTATGTGTCAGCAGATCGCGAACGGTGATCGAATCGGGTATCGGATTCTTGAATTGCACTCCGGGAAGATACTTGGTGACGGGATCGGAGAACTTGATCTTTCCTTCCTTATCGAGCATCGCCGCGGCAAGCGCCGTGAACGCCTTGGTGCCGGAGGCGATGTAGAAAAGCGTGTCTGTGTCCGCCTTGATGCCCGCTTCCCTGTCGGCCATACCGTAGGCTCGGACGAAGATCGGTTTATCGTCCCTGATCACAACCACCGCCACGGCAGGTATATCGGGGATTCGCTGCAACGACTTCTGTATGTAGCCGTCGAGGCTCCGTGAAAAATCCTCCGGCGTTCGCCCGGAATCCTGTCCGAAGATGGATATCGAATTCATCAACAATGCGATAACGAGTGCGATCGATGTTTTTCTCATATGCTTTCTTGTGTTCAGGCGAATGGTCTACCCGAGGTTTCTAATTTTCACGGTTGTAACGTCCGAGCGTGCGTGGGGGTTAACAACGACGAAAATCCAGGTCAGTTCGGCCGCCGCATGAGATAGGCCGATAGCAGCGAGATGCCCGCAACAACTAACGCAACGAGCAGTATAAGCCCGGCGAACGAGGCGATGAGGCTGAGCGCCTCGATCATGACGGATCCCGAACGGCTATCGGAAGCGAACAATCCAACCAACAGAGCGGTGAGGAGTATCCCGGCCGCGACGATCATCGCGCGGACTGGCTGGTTTGCTCGGTCGGCATTCTCAAGTCGTTTTCGAATACGGGCCTTCGCCAATAGGAAACCGGGCGCGGGCGGATCTCGCTCGGGCGAAG
>CAMLKY010000279.1 GCA_946480545.1 uncultured Acidobacteriota bacterium | reverse complement strand
TCCCAGGTTTGCGGGTAGTCGAACACCCAACGCATACACGGCCTTTGCCGACTGTTCGAACGAGACGATCTCGAGCGGGTAGCGATAATGCTGTGAATCTTCGAACTCCGCTCGAAATGCGTTTGCGCCCTCGCCGTCGAGAAGATCGAGGTTCGTGACAAAGAAAGTGACGATCCTGTTCCTGCCCGGCTGGATGATCCTCGCAGGCGACCTTCCACCGCCAACGGTGAACAGAGCGCGTGTGGAATTTGGTTCGCTGATCAGGACGGGTGCATCCTCGGGTAACGCATTGGCCGCTACAAAGCCCTGCACCAAGAGAAAGCAGATCACGCCGCAGGAAGCGGAAAGTCGCCATCGTCGCCACGCACCGGAAAGTCCGAACATTATTTTTCTCCCTAGCCTTTACTTCAAGTGATCTAACGACTGGAGCCAGCCAAAAAAAGATAGCTTTGATTTATACTTCTTTTCACGGAAAACGCAATCGTTTCAGCTCGTTCTTGTGAGGTTCTCAGGCGCATAGGATCGTACGATTCTTGCCAGAGCGCAGGAAAAAGTGAATAATTCCCCGACTAATCTGATCTAAGTTCGCTTCCGCACCGATAGCAGGTATTCAATGAGTAAACAATCGTCCGCCCTTCGTAATCGCCATAACCGCAGCCGGAGATTATTTGTCTTGAATATCGCGTTGGTTGCGATCGGACTGTCTGCGATGGCCTGGTTTTACATTCCGGCTCGATCGCAGGATGAGCTGGTCCCCGCGGTCGTCGTCTTCAATCAGAATTTTGACGGCGTAACGACGCCCGCTCTGCCCATGGGCTGGACGACATCCGCGAGCGGGCAGATAGACACGTTCAAGACGGTCTCTGATTTTCCAAGCAGCGCCCCGAACGCGGCTTTTGTAAATGATCCGAATACGTCCGGACTTTCCGAGCTGGTTTCGCCTTCGATCGCCCTCGAGAACCTTCCACATAAATTGATCTTTCGACATTTTTACCAGACCGATTTCGAGTTTGACGGTTGCGTGCTGGAGATCAGCGTGAACGGCGGTGCGTTCACCGATATTATCTCGGCGGGCGGAGTTTTCATTACGGGCGGTTATGACACAACCCTCGTCGGCGGAACGCTTGGAGGGCGGCGTTCCTGGACCGGGCAGCAATCGGGTTACATCACCACCGAAGTGAATCTGCCGGCGAGCACAAATAACCAGAGTGTGCGTTTTCGATGGCGGATCGGAACAGACCCGATGGAAGCCGGGACAGGCTGGTGGATCGACGACGTACAGGTCACGAACGCGATCTCGGCCGTTAATTCAAACTCGATCGCGATACCGGCAAGCGGTCCCGCGTCTCCATATCCGTCGGAGGTGACCGTCACCGATCATCCGGGCCTCGTCACCGACGTACAGGTCAATCTTGTGAATTTCAGCCACAACGCACCGGACGATGTCGATCTGATGCTTGTAGCACCGAACGGTAAGAAGGTCGTCCTGATGTCCGATGTCGGCGGAGCAAATGCAGTCTCCAATCTCAATCTGTTTATCAGCGATACCGCCGCAGCATCATTTCCCGACACCGCGGCGATCTCGAGCGGCACGTTTAAGCCTACGAACTTCGAGCTCGGCGATGCTTTCCCGGCACCGGGTGGGGCTCCGCACGGGAGCCGGCTTTCAGCGCTCAATGGCGGCCCGGCAAATGGCACGTGGCAATTACTATTGGTTGACGATACCGGGGCGAATACGGGAAGTGTCTCTGGCGGGTGGAAGCTTTTCCTGCTCAGCTCAACCGACGCGATCGGTATCCCGGACATCGGGCCGGCAACGCCTTATTCATCCGACAAGTCCGTCGTCGGCTTGCCGGGAACCGTTACGAAAGCAACCGTGACGCTCACGAATTTCAGCCATACCTCGCCGGATGACGTTGACCTGCTGCTCGTCGCTCCGAATGGACGTCGGGTGACGATCTTGTCCGACATCGGCGGCAGCACCGAGGTGGGGAATCTGAACATCACTCTGGACGACGCCGCACCATTCAATCTGCCGGATAACGGGCCACTCGCGTCGGGCACTTTCAAGCCGCCCGACTTCGAGACCGGTGACGTGTTTCCTGCCCCGGCTCCGGTGGGAGCCCCGACCGGTTCCACGCTCGGCGCCTTTTTTGGGAGCGCACCGAACGGCGTGTGGAAATTATTTGCCGTGGACGACAATGGGGCGAATGCCGGAAGTATCGCGGGTAGCTGGACGATCAATTTGCAGACATCGACAACGGCCTGCAATTTTACCCTCTCGCCTTCCGTACAGTCGTTCCCGATAACCGGGGGCAGCGGCAGCTTCGCTATCAATATGCCGTCGAACTGTTCGTGGACGGCGACGACTACTTCGAGCTTCTTAACCATCAACTCGACCGCGAGCGGGACCGGTAACGGTGGCATCAGCTTTTCGGTCTCTGCGAACTTTGAAGGTGGGCGGGCCGGATCGATCGATGTTTCGAACGGCGTCGTTACACGCAGCTTCGAGGTTCAACAGCCATCGGGCTGTCCTTTCTCGCTCGATCAGTCGACGCTTAACTTCAGCGCGGCAGGCGGGACCGGGAATGTCGGTGTGACAGCGGGCAATCTCTGCAATTGGCAGGGAGTAACCACCGCGAGTTGGATCCAGTTCACGACTCCGCCGCAAAACGGTGATGGAACGATAACGGTAAATGTTCAACCCAATCCGGGTACGAGCTCACGTAGCGCGACAGTCACGGTCGGAGCTCGCTCATTCACGGTGAATCAGGCCGGTGGCCCTGGACGGCGGTTCGACTTCGACGGCGACGGAAAGGCTGACGTATCCATCTTCCGACCGTCATCCGGCGTCTGGTATCTGCTCTACAGCGCCGTGCCGGGCACTTATGCCGCGGCGCCGTTCGGATTGCCAACAGACAACCCCGTGCCCGCGGATTTCGACGGAGACCGCAAGACCGACGTAGCCGTTTATCGCGAAGGAACGTGGTACGTCTATCAGAGCCAGTCAAACACGATCAGGATCGAATCGTGGGGACTTTCGGCTGACTCGCCTGTGCCGGGTGATTACGACGGCGATGGCAAGGCTGACCTCGCGGTGTATCGGACAGGAGACGGGACGTGGTACGTGCGACGCAGCTCGGACAGCTCATATAACGCGATCCCGTTCGGCCTCAGCAGCGACAAGCCTGTACCCGGCGATTTTGACGGCGACGGGCGAATCGATCTTGCACTCTACCGCACAGGAACTGGCGGAAGCCAGTGGGCGATCCTAAATAGCGGTAACGGATCCTCATCGCTTCAGTCGTTCGGAGTGACCGGCGACATTGCCGTTCCCGCGGATTTCGATGGAGACGGCCGCGATAACATGGCGGTCTTTCGACCCTCGAACGGCACCTGGTACACGTCGACCGATCCATCGACGAATTATGGAGCACGGCAATGGGGCATCGCGGGCGACATTCCTGCGACCGCCGATTACGACGGCAACGGGCGGGCCGATTACGCAGTTTACCGGCAGGGTGTCTGGTACATTCTGCATTCGGGAACCGAATCGATGCGTACTGAGGTTTGGGGCGTGACAAGCGACACGGTTGTGCCGTCTGTCTTTAACGGCCAGTAACGCCGCTCCTTTGCGGCATAGCGGCTTTGCGAGAAAAACGAGTCTTTCCACTGGTGTTCTCGCAAAGCCGCTATGCCATAAAGCGGGACCTACTATCGATCTTTCTTCCGCATGTAGTATTCGCGATCTTTTTTGTCGAGCTTCTCGATCGCGTATCGAAGCAGCACGCGAGGCATCGTTGCCGCGTGCTTGTCCAAGAAAGCGTGCAGCGCCTTTCGATCCTTATCCCCGGCCGTCCGCAGCATCCAACCCGTCGCCTTGTGAACCAGATCTTCCTTGTCGTCGAGCAGCATCTCCGCGATCGCGAACGTATCGGCCGTCTGATTTAGCTTAAGAATGAAATGCGCGGTCGCGAGTATAGCGGTCCGACGCTCCCAGAGATTTTTCGACTTCGCGAGTCTGTAGAGCACATCTCGCGGTTTATCTGCCAGGTATTTTCCGACGACGTAGTACGCGGCCAGGTCGACGAGGTCCCAGTTGTTTATGCGGTCGTGACGTCGAAGATAGAGATCGTAGAGATCTTTCAGACGCTCTTCAGTACACTT
>CAMLKY010000278.1 GCA_946480545.1 uncultured Acidobacteriota bacterium | reverse complement strand
CGGCACAGGCGTGTTCGTGCCAAAGTCCGCGGTCTATAACGATCAGGCAACGCAATCGTATCGTGCGTTCGTGATCGTCGACGGTGTTGCAAAACTCAAGGTCCTGCAGCTCGGACCCGAGGAAGGCGACAGCTTCCAGGTCCTCGACGGCCTAGCCGCCGACGAAACCGTAGCGACTAGTAACCTGAATGAGTTGTATGAGGGGGCGAGAGTTGTTGTTTCTGGTTCCTAGTTTCTGGTTCCTAGTTCCTAGTTCGTCGTTGTTTGTAGCTTGGTTTCTGGTTTCTGGTTTTTTGTAGTTTTGGTGTTTTTTGATTTTTAAATTCTTCGGGGAGACGAGTCAAAGGGAAGTTGGGATCTCGTTTGTTCGGAGAATCGAAAATGGCAACGATACGCCGGTTTGAAGATTTGGACGCGTGGAGGATCGCACGCGAGTTGACACGGGAAATTTATCGAGTGACCTCGACGGATAGGTTTTCGCGCGACTTTGGGCTCAAGGATCAGATACGGAAAGCGTCGGTCTCGATTATGTCGAACATCGCAGAAGGATTTGAGCGTGATGGCAATCGAGAATTTTGTAATTTCCTGTCGATCAGCAAAGGTTCCGCCGGAGAGGTTCGGGCGCAATTGTATGTCGCGCTGGATCAGGGGTACATCCCCAGGGACGAGTTCGATGTGCTTTACGCGAAAGCCGTAGAAAGCGGGCGGGTGATTGCTGGTCTCGCCAATTATTTGAAAGGTTCTGGTTTTTCAGGTGCGAAGTATAAGCGCTAGGACTCGTAACGAGAAACTAGAAACGAGGAACCAGGAACTAGAAACTCTAGATTTAGTTTTATGCAGTGGTTAGCTGAAATTTGTGTGCATCGGCCGGTTTTCGCGACGGTTATCGTGATGTTTTTGACGGTCGTCGGGGGCTTCAGCTTTTTTACGCTTGGGGTTGACCGGTTTCCGAAGATCGATCTGCCGACCGTTTCTGTTCGTACCAGCAATCCGGGCGCTGCACCTGAAGAGATCGAATCCGAGATCACCGACGTCATCGAAGGAGCGCTCAATACGGTTCCGGGTGTCGAGGAGATGCGCTCTAGCTCGTCGCGCGGCAGCTCGAACGTCACACTCACATTCAACCTCGACAAAGATCCGGATGTCGCATTCCAGGAGATACAGCAAAAACTCAGCACCGTGATCAACCGTTTGCCCGAGACGGCCGATCCACCGGTCGCGCAGAAGGCCGATCCCGACTCGCAGCCGATCCTGATGTACACCATCAGCGCCCCGCGTCATGTGATGGAGCTGTCGGAGATGGTCGAGAACCTGATCCAGGAGCGCATCGAGTCCGCAGACGGGGTGGGCGAGGTCTTCATGTGGGGAGCCCGCACAAAGCAGGTAAAGATCTACATCGATCCGAACCGGCTCCGCGCATTTAACCTCTCTGTCACGGAAGTAACCAATGCCATCCGCTCGCAGAACCAGGAGATGCCTGGCGGCAATCTCATTGAAGGTGCGCGGACGCTTGGTGTGCGTACGATGTCGAAGCTCGACGAGGTCGAAGAGTTCAACGATATCGTGATCACGACCCGCAATAATTTTCCTATTCAGATCCGTGACGTCGGTCGTGTCGAAGAAACGGGTGCCGATCCAAATTCTGCCGCTTCGTTGAACGGCGTCCAGTCCGTCTCCGTCGGTATTCGAAAGCAGGCGGGCGCGAATACGATCGCGGTCATCAATAACGTCAAGCAGCGGATGGCGACGATCATCCCGAATCTTCCTGCGGATATGAAGGTTGCGGTTATCCGCGATCAGTCCGAATTCATCGAGAACTCGCTTCACGCGATCGAGGAGCATCTTATTCTCGGCGGCCTGTTCGCCGCGATCATCGTTTTCCTTTTCCTCTGGAATTTCCGCTCGACCATCATCGCCGCGCTTGCCATCCCGGTCTCGATCATCGCCGCATTTGCCGCGATCGCTGCCTTCGGCTATTCGCTGAACCAGATGACGATGCTAGCGCTGACGCTGATGGTCGGTATCGTGATCGATGACGCGATCGTCGTGCTCGAGAATATCTATCGATACGTCGAAGAGAAGGGCATGAACCCGTTCCAGGCGGCTATCGAAGGTACGCGGGAGATCGGGCTCGCGGTGCTTGCGACCACGCTCAGCTTGCTCGCAGTGTTCATCCCCGTCGGGTTCATGAGCGGTATCGTCGGCCGCTTCATGTCGTCGTTCGGTCTGACGGCCGCGGCTGCGATCGCTGTGTCGCTGATCGTGTCATTTACGTTGACCCCGATGCTCGCCGCGCGCTGGATCAAACGCCCTGAGAAGCAGGAAGAAGGCCTGCCGACCGAGATGCCCGTTTATGACGAGCAGTCGGAGATCGACCGCAGCGAGGCGCAGGACGCGCCGCAGCATACACATCAAAGCGACTCGAAGGCCGGCTGGTTCTATCGAAGGGTCGACGGCGCATACACCGGACTTCTCAAGCTCGCTCTTCGCTTTCGATGGGTGGTCGTGCTTATCTGTGTCGCGACCGTTATCTCGATCGTGCCGCTTTATAAGTTTGTGGGTATGGCGTTTCTGCCCGACGAGGATGAATCGCTCTATCAGATCAACCTGCGCGGGCCCCAGGGGACATCGCTGTCGGCCACGCAGTCGATACTCGACAGAATCGCTCGTGATGTTCGTGAGCAGATCCCCGAAGTCGAACATACGCTGGTGCTGGCAGGTTTTGGCCGCGGCTCGGGTCCCAACAATGGTTTTATCAACGTCAGTTTGAAGCCTGTCTCGGAGCGTTCGCGCGGTCAGGCGCAGCTTATCAATCAGACGCGAGCACTGGTACGGAAATATGCTTCAAAGGATTATCAGGTCAGCGTATCCGCGGCTTCGTCTATAGCGGGAAGTATCGGTCTGGGCCGCGGCGGATCGGGCGTCGGAGTCTACATCGCCGGACCGGACATGGTGAAGCTGACCGAGTATGCGAACGCCCTCGTCGAAAGGATGAAGGAAGATCCGACGTTCCGCGATCCGGATACGTCTATCGAGGTCGGGTCGCCCGAGATACGTGTTGTGATCGATCGTACCAAGGCGGCGGATCTTGGTGTGCGCGCGGGTGACGTTGCACAGGCGCTCAACATTCTTGCGGCGGGTCAGATCGTTTCGACATTCAGCGAAGGCTCGGAGCAGTTCGATGTAGTAGTGCAGGCCGATGAACAGTACCGTCGCGATCGCAGCTTTTTGCCGCAGTTCACCGTCACATCCTCAAACGGGGGAACTGTCCCGCTGGATCGTGTCGTGAGGTTGACCGAGGGATTGAGTCCTTCGTCGATCAGCCGCTTGAACCGTCTGCGACAGGTCACGGTTTCAGCGAGCTTACCGCCGAACTCATCTGAATCCGACGCGGTCGCAAAGATCCAGCAGTACGCGGCAGATCTTCAGATGGAGCCGGAATACATTACCGGCGTCACCGGGCAGTCGAAGGAATTGCAGAAGGCATACGATGCATTCCTCTACGCGTTCCTTCTCTCGTTCGTGTTCATGTACCTGATCCTCGCGGCGCAGTTCGAATCGTTTATCCATCCGGTGACGATCCTTCTGACGCTGCCGCTGTCGGTGCCCTTCGCATTGCTGTCCACCGCTATCGCCGGGCAGACGCTTAACATCTTTTCGGCACTAGGGATATTGCTGCTGTTCGGGATCGTGAAGAAGAACGCGATCTTGCAGATCGATCATACGAACACGCTCCGGGCAAAAGGCCTGAGCCGGTACGACGCGATCATTCAGGCCAACCGCGATCGTTTGCGCCCGATCCTGATGACGACAATGGCACTGGTCGCGGGAATGATCCCGCTGATCCTCGGGAGCGGAGCGGGTGCCGCCACGAATCGTTCGATCGGTATTCTCGTCGTTGGCGGACAGTCGTTGTGCCTGTTGCTAACGCTGCTTGCGGTGCCGGTCTTCTATTCACTTTTCGACGACGCTGCCGAGTCGCCGTTCTTTGTAGCCGCGCGCGGGCGGGTGAGAAGTGCCGTGAACAGCGTGGCCGGGCAGTTTAGAAGGAAGCGGGATGAAGATTCTGGTGAACCAGTTAAGGATTGAGAAGGATTGTGTTGATACGTTCGGATTTCGCGGCTTCGCGGCCGATGAGCGGAAGGCATAACCCATTCCGACGGGCGAAAAA
>CAMLKY010000277.1 GCA_946480545.1 uncultured Acidobacteriota bacterium | reverse complement strand
TCCCGCTCCGGGTAACTTCAACGGTGACTGCTGCAGCGACCCGACGGTTTTCCGCCCGTCGACCGGTGGTTGGTATTTCATGCTTTCCGGAGGCGGTGGCTTTATTTTTCGTACGTTCGGATCACCCGGCGATATCCCGGTCACAGCGGACTACGGCGGTGACGGGATAGCCGAGATGGCCATCTATCGTCCATCGGTGGGCCAGTGGTGGATCCAACGGCTCGCGACCGGTACCACGACGGCCCGGACCTTTGGCACGTCGACCGATAAACCCGTGCAGGGCGATTACACCGGCGACGGTAAAGCGGACATTGCCTTCTGGCGGCCATCCACCGGCGAGTGGTTCATACTGCGGAGCGAGAACGACCAGTTCTATTCGTTCCCCTTCGGCGCGAACGGCGACATTCCGGCACCTGGCGATTATGACGGGGACGGGCGTTTCGATCCGACGGTGTTCCGGCCCTCACAAGCGGCGTGGTTCATCAACGGATCGACAGGCAGCACACGCATCAGGCAGTTTGGCCTGAGTGAGGACCGGCCAGTGCCGAGTGCATACATTCCGTGATATGGATAAAAACCAAAAGCTTAGTTCGATACAACGCTTCTTTATGTGGGTCTTTCCCGAAAGCTGGGCGAGATCGATGGAAGCCGACTCGCGGGCGTGGATGATGCATTGCGAAAAGTGCGGATTCGAGCGCTCGTTCTGGGACATGGGCGGTATCCGATGGAAGGCCCACGGCAACCAAAGAAACTACATGCGGTGCCTGAACTGCGGCGAAAGATCCTGGCATCGAGCGTATAAGAAAGAGAACGACAAAAGTCCGAACGCGAATAGCGAGGGTACAAAATGAAATACTGCTTGTGATGAGCGTTCCTGTGACAGCAGTAATTTGCTACAGCAGGGCTTGCTTGTCGGGCCGACGGTCTTACGGTCGCCGGCAATGTTCAATTCGGAACCACAACTGAGCCCTACGAGCCGACAACCGCGCGATAGACCTCCCATCTATCGCGCATTTTTGCGAGAAAATTTGCGAAAACAGGGTCGTCCCGCAGCTTATCGAGGTTTTTGTCCTTCTCGAACATTGGGTAGCAAGGGAATCCGGTCTCGGCCGTCGTCTCGAGCCACTTAACTGCCTCGGCCGGGCGATCCATCTGGGCGTACGCGACGGCGATGTGATACGCCGTGTGATGAAAATGGCCGAACCCTTTTCCGCGGCTCACGGCGGACTCGATATAGTTTTCCGCCTCGTCAAACCGGCCCGCCGCGGCGGCCATGACGGCCCGCATGCTTTCCATCAGTGATCGATTCTCATTTGGATGTTCGGCGATGAACTGTTCCAGCGTTGAAGCTGCTTCGTCCCGGCGGCCAAGGTTGAATAACGCCCAGACGATCTGGTGCCCGACCAGAGCTGGATTAGTTTGGTTCGGGACAGCCCTCAGCGATTCGAGAGCCTGTTCGTGCTTGCCCTGGAACAGAAGCGTCTCACCGATACGGAATCTGGCGAGACTGTTACCCGGATTCGTTTCAACGGCCGCCTCTAGCTCGCGCATGGCCGCATCGAACGCTCCGATGTGGTTATAGACCAGCGCAAGCTGATTCCGTGCTTCGTCGAGATTCGGATCCAGGGCTAATGCTTTGCGGTATTCCTGGATCGCCTTCTCGTGCGGGAACCGGTTCGCCGGCGTCCAGAGCAGTCTTCCGCGCGCCAGATAGGCGACGGCAAGGTTTTGATCCATGCCCAGGGCTTTTTCCGAAGCCAGATATGCTTTCTCAGCCCAGACCCGCTCATTCGATGGATCGAACAGGAAAAGTTTCCAGACGTAGGCCTGGGCCAGTTCCGCATGTGCGGCGGCGAATGTCGGATCGGTCGAAACAGACTGTTCCAACGCGTTGATGGCCGCCTCATTGTCTTCTTTCGTCTGACGGTGAAGGTGGAACTTGCCGCGGAGATAGTGGTCGTATGCTTCGGGATTTACAGTCGGGTATGACGCAGTCGCAGGTTGCGGAGCGATCTTTGTACGAATCCGCCCGACGACGTCGCGCGTTACCGCATTCTGGAGCGCGATCACGTCCCGGAGATCACGCTCGTAGCTTTCCGCCCACAGGTTCTGCTCGGTAGCGGCATCGACCAGCAATACCGAAATTCGAACCCGGCTCCCGGATCGAACCACAGAGCCGGTCAGCAGAGCGTCGACCTTAAGCTCACGGGCAATATCCGCCAGAGGACGTTTCGCACCTTTGTACTGCAACACCGACGCCCGGGAGATAACGCGGAGATCATCGATCTTGGCGAGGTCCGTTATGAGGGCCTCGGTCATACCTTCGGCGAAATACTCCTGTGATGGATCGCCGGAGAGATCTTCCAATGGAAGCACCGCAAGCGACTGGATCGGACGCATTGCTCGGGGACCGAGGAGCCGGTCGCGCACGCCGCCGGCATTCAATCCGATCATTAGCCCTGCCAGCACAAGCACTCCTGCGACCAGACCGAGCGGCAGCACCCAGCTTGGTCTTCGTTGAGGTTCATCGGCGGTAAGGCTTTCATTCCGTGGCGTGACCCCGTCTTCGACCACGGCCGCTGCTTCACTCGTCGAGCCTGTGTCACGGACGACCCCACGAAACCGGTAGCCGCGACGCGGCACGGTTTCGATCAGCGATTCGTCTCCCGAACCGTCATCCAGCACCCTTCTAAGCTCGGAGATCTTGACCGGCAGGTTTGCCTCTTCGACAAAACTATCCGGCCAGACGCGGTTCATCAGCTCTTCCTTACCCATCAAATGCCCTGCATTTTCGACGAGGATGAGGAGGAGATCGAAAGCCTTCGGCGTGAGGGGCAGGCCCTGGCCGTCGCGAAGCAACTGCTTTTCTGACGGAACCAGAACGAATGGGCCGAATTCGTAGGTTTTTCCGTGTCGGGTGGACATACACAAGAATTGGGGTTCCGTTAGAAATCCTTTAGGAAAACATTGCCGTTTTGTAAGGACTTCTGGGGATCAAGAGCTTCATGCTGGTCGTGGCCGCTGCGGGTTCACACAATTATATTCGAGAACTCCTGGCTGGCAAATATTTTCAAAAACAAGAGGAAACACATATGACCAGCAAACTTGACCGACTTTTGAAGCTAATCGTTCTTTTGGTCCTGATCGCCGGACCGTCGGCGGCCCGAGCCGATGTTATCGCGGACTGGAACGCCATTGCCGTGCAGTCAACCGTGACGGCCGGCCGGCCGGGTCCTTCGGGCGTTATCGACATCGCCATCGTTCACGCCGCGATGTACGACGCCGTACAATCGATCGAACGACGTTATGAACCATACTACGCCGAAGTCCCCGGCGCCACCGGCAACCCCGTCGCCGCCGCAGCACGAGCCGCCCGAGACGTGCTCGTAAACCGTTTCCCAACCCAGAGCGGTGCCATTGATACCGCGTACCAGCAATACCTGACAACGCACAACATCCCCGATACCGACCCGGGGCTTGCTGTTGGGTCCGCTGTCGCCTCGACGATCATAGCCGCGCGAGCGTGCGATGGCAGTTTCCCCACGGGCCCGCAGACTCCGTTTATCGGTGGAACCGGTATCGGCGTTTGGCGGCCGACTCCTCCGGCAAATCTTCCCATGGCTGCGCCGTGGCTCGGTCATGTAACCCCATTCTTTATGACCCGTCCATCGCAGTTCCGCGCCGACCCACCGCCGGCCATCAACAGCCGGCAGTACCTCCGCGACTACAACGAAGTGAAGAGCGTGGGAGCTCTCACCAGCAGCACACGGACACCGGAACAGACCGATGTCGCGCACTTCTACGCGGGGAACACTGGTGTCGTATGGAATCGGGCCCTGCGCGACATCTCGAATGCACGTGTCGACAACGTCGCAGATAGCTCGCGCCTCTTTGCTCTCGTGACGATGGCTGTCGCGGACGCACTCATCACGTCCTGGAACGATAAGACGCACTACGTCTTCTGGCGCCCGCTAACCGCGATCAGGGAAGGTGACGCGGACGGAAATCCGGGAACCGTCGGCGACCCGGCATGGAATTCGTTGATTACCACACCGAACTATCCGGACTACACCTCGGGCGCGGTGAATTTCGCCACGGCAACGACAAAGATGCTCGAGCATTTTTTCGAAACGGACGGCATCAGCTTCTCGATTACGACAACGAACACAGGT
>CAMLKY010000276.1 GCA_946480545.1 uncultured Acidobacteriota bacterium | reverse complement strand
AAACAATGACGACAGACGATATAAGTGCGATCTGGCGCCGAATCGATATGCCGGGCCACGAGGCCGTGCGGATCTACGAAGGCGACGAGGGATGGTATCTCGACGGCGCGGCCGTATTCCTCCACGACGATAGGCCGTGCCGCCTCGAGTACCTGATCGAGTGCGATGAGGAATGGCAAACCCAATTCGTAACGGTTGACGGGTTTGTCGGAGAGGACGTTATCGCGATCGAGATAGAGGTCGACGAAGGAAATGTCTGGTACATGAACGGAGAAGAGATCCGCGCGGTTACCGGCTGCACCGACATCGACCTGAACTTCAGCCCGGTCACAAATCTCCTGCCCGTGAAGCGGCTGAAGCTGGATGTCGGTCAAAGCAGCGACGTATGCGCCGCCTGGCTTCGATTTCCGTCCTTTGAGCTGGAACCTTTCGATCAGGTTTACAAGCGTGTCGATGAATCCACTTACAACTATCGGAGCACGTCAGGATTCGAGACAGACATTACGGTCGATACTAACGGGCTCGCGGTGCAATACGGAGACATCTGGATCCGCGAGAGCTAGGAAAAAGTTGAGAGCATATCCGCAACAGTCAGCAAGTCGTGAGGATCTTTGGCGTAACGGGCATGTACTTGTTCGCGACGCGGCGACAGGAATCGATCTTCCCTATTACCGGACGGCGATCAATGATGCGGCCGCCAGGTTTGCGACTGAGGACCGCCCGCTCGAGGAACGCGACACCTACGGAAAGGCATTTCTTCAGATCACAAATCTTTGGCGGAAAGACGGAGCGGTAAGGGACTTCGTTTTCGAAAAGAGCTTTGCGCAAATTGCCGCGGATCTTCTTGGAGTCGAAAAGGTTCGTCTCTATCACGACCAGGCATTGTTCAAAGAGCCGGGCGGCGGTCGCACGCCATGGCATCAGGATATGTACTACTGGCCACTCGACACCGACAAGGCAATCACCATGTGGATGCCGCTGGTCGACGTCGATGATGAGATGGGTCTGATGCGATTCGCTTCCGCCTCGCATCGCGACGGAGCTCTTCACGGTGTCGCGATCTCGGATGCAAGTGAGGAAGTATTCAGCAACTACGTTTCGGAGCGAGGATTCACGATCGATGGACCATCGGAGATGAAGGCGGGTGACGCAACATTTCATCTCGGCTGGACGATACATTCGGCGAGTGCAAATCGTTCACCGCGGATGCGCGAAGTAATGACGATCATCTACTTCGCCGACGGCGCCCGGATAAGCGAACCAACCAACGCCGCCCAGCAAGCAGACCTGGAGGCCTGGTTTCCAGGACAGAAACCGGGCGACGTCGCAGGATCCGAATTGAACCCGGTGATGAACTAGTGGATTTTCGATTTGCGATCTCGTCGATTATTTGCTCGTTTCTTGATTGCGGGCGCGATCGCAAATCGAAAATCGCAAATCGAAAATCCAATAATCCAGATGCTCAAGATAGACGTCCACACCCATATCCTTCCGAAAGACATCCCTGATTGGAAGACTAAGTTTGGTTACGGCGGTTTTATCACGCTGGATCATTACAAGCCGTGCTGTGCTCGGATGGTGCGCGATGATGGGAAGGCGTTTCGGGACATCGATGAGAATTGCTGGAGCCCAGAAAAGCGTATCGAAGAGATCGATAGATTCGGCCTCCGCGTGCAGGTACTCTCGACGGTTCCGGTGATGTTTAGCTACTGGGCAAGCCCGGCGGACGGTCTCGAGATATCAAAGTTTCTTAATGATCACCTGGCCGATGTCGTTACCGAATACCCGCTCCGCTTTGTCGGGCTCGGGACGGTTCCGCTGCAGGATGTGAGGCTGGCGATCACCGAGCTTGAACGGTGCAAAGAGATCGGGCTTGCTGGAGTCGAGATCGGAACGAACGTCAACCAGTTGAACCTGAGCGAGCCGCAATTCTTCGATTTCTTTGCCGCGTGCGAGGCTCTCGGGATGGCCGTCTTCGTTCATCCGTGGGAGATGATGGGCGAGGCGGATATGCAGAAGTACTGGCTGCCGTGGCTTGTGGGAATGCCGGCCGAAGTTTCTCGCGCGATCTGTTCGCTGATCTTTTCCGGAACCCTCGAGCGGCTGCCGCGTCTTCGAATATGTTTCGCCCACGGTGGCGGATCGTTCCCCGCGACGATCGGTCGCATCGATCACGGTTTTTCAGTGCGCCCCGATCTGTGCGCCGTGGATAATCCGCATAGCCCCCGAAAATATCTAAATCGGATGTACTTCGATTCGCTGGTTCACGAAGCAGCGAAACTCGACTACCTCATCAAGCTCGTGGGTGCGGATCAGGTCGCGCTCGGGACCGACTATCCATTCCCGCTTGGTGAATTGGAACCCGGCCGGTTGATCGATTCAATGGGTTATGACGAAACGATCAAGTCGATGCTATTCCACGGCGCGGCCTTGAACTGGTTGAATTTGGATAAGCGGATGTTTGAGTAACCAGCCCAGGTGAATTGTACGTTAGAGGTTTCTAATTGGCTCGCGACCGTTTAAATTGCTGCGACCTCTTTCAAGTGCCACGACCTTTAGGTCGTGGACCGGCAACCGAGAGGCGCGGCTTTAGCCGAACTATGGAGAAAATGCTTCCTCTCGGCTTCAGCCAAAAGGCTAAAGCCTATCCGATTTTCCTTTCTCTAAACTCGGCTAAAGCCGCGCCGCAGGTTGAGCCTTCCACGACCTAAAGGTCGTGGCAATTTAAAGAGTCGGGGCAATTTAAAGAGTCGTGGCAATTTAAAAGGTCGTGGCAATTTAAAGAGTCTTGCTAACTCAAAAATCAAAAGTCGCGTATCTAAAAGATCGGCATTTGAATAGGTCGTCGCGACTTAAACAGAAAAAAGCCAGAGCTCCCCAGCTCTGGCTTTAACACTTCAAACTGTTAGAGGACCCGAAGATCTACAACGACCCGCCAACTGAGCCTTCGACAGATTTAGCTGCTTCACGCTTTGCGGCATCGCGCTCGGTCTTCGACTTGATAAGGGCGTAGCTTCTTTCCGGCGTGCGTACGCGGGTCAGATAGCGTCGGCCTTCGACGGTATCAAACACGAGCTTCATCTCGCTGCCGGCAGCTTCGCCGTTAGCGTTCAAAAGAACGGTCTGCATCTCGTCAGTTTTGGTGTCACGGATCTGGAGCGTCGCCGCTCCGGCGGGAAGTTTTTCGATCTTCAGAATGTAGTTGCCGGCTTCGTACGAGTGGTCACCGACATTAAAGGCGAACGGGATCTCGACATCGGTGCCATAGCTTGCCTGGGCGCTGGCGGTGACGGCTGTGAAGATGAACACAAGGCTGAATAATGAAACGAACTGAATGAATTTTTTCATGATTACTTTCTCCTTCGTATGAAATGACGGAGACTTGCTCCGTCTGGTTACGCGAAAATTTCGCAAGGTATGTATCGACACTTTCGAGAAAAACTTTTGCGATCGGAAAAGGCGACGCAGTTGTATCTGCAGCGTCGCTTTCCAAAAGCGCGCGTTATCAATTAAATTCAAATTCAACAGATGATGAAGACATCAACGTCCGAATTCGATGTGTCGCCGGCATTTGCCGGTGAAATGGATACGCTCGATCCATTAAAAGGTTCAAGAGAAAAATTCTTCGTTCCAAAAAATCCGGACGGAACGGATGTGATCTACTTCACCGGCAACTCGCTGGGCCTCCAGCCGCGGTCGACTCGAGAGTATGTCGAGCAGGAGCTGAAGGACTGGGAGAGACTTGGTGTCGAGGGCCATCTTCAAGCGAAGAACCCGTGGCTTCCCTATCATGAGTTTCTAACCGAACAGATGGCACGCGTCGTCGGTGCGAAACCGATCGAGACGGTGGTGATGAATTCGCTGACCGTGAATCTTCACCTGATGATGGTTTCTTTCTATCGGCCGGCGGGAAAGCGAAACAAGATCGTTATCGAGAAAGGGGCATTCCCGTCGGATCAATACGCGGTCGAATCGCAACTGAAGTCTCACCGGATCGACGGCGGGCTCCTCGAGCTCGCGCCCCGTGACGGCGAATCGACACTTCGTACCGATGACATCATCAACGCCATCGAGAAGGATGCCGACGAGATCGCGCTCATCATGCTCGGCGGTGTGAACTACTACACCGGTCAGGCGTTCGACACGAAGGCCATCACCGAAGCAGGGCACCGGGCGGGTGCGGTTGTGGGTTTCGATC
>CAMLKY010000275.1 GCA_946480545.1 uncultured Acidobacteriota bacterium | reverse complement strand
CTGCTCCAGCGAGTTGTTTGCATATGTCGCGATCGCAGTCCCGGTACATCCGGTGCATGCGGCGATGTTCGGGTTCGCGCCGGCGTAATTGAGCAGGGTCTTTGCCGTCAGATCGTGATTGCCGTTCACGAGCATCATCGGATCTGTGTAGTTCGAGATGCCGGGCATTGTGTTCGGGCACGCCGCCGAAAGCACGTTGCAATCGCGCCAACCCGTGAATACCTTCGTGAAATTGTTGATCGTGTTCTGATCGTAGGTCGGGATCGGATTGCCCTGACCGTCGAGTTGCAGCGTTCCATCCTGGTTCATCAGGTAGAGCCCGATCGTGAAAAGCTGCAGGATCTCGCGCGGGTAATTCTCGTTCGGATTATTTCGCGTTGACCGCATCATATCCAGGTAATTGCCCATCCCCGGATTGAGTGTCATCGCTTTCATCAGGTCACGATAATTTCCAAATGCATGCTGCGAGAGGATCTTGTGATACGTGACCATGTGGCTCGACTGCTGAGTGTCGACGCCCGAGATGACCCAGATCTGCGACAGCGACCACGCCACGCGATGTCGAAGCTGCGGCTCGCCGTAGAAGGCTTCACGGAAGAACCACGTCTGCACCGGATACATCGTGTAGTGATCGCGAATGCACGCCGCGTATGTTGCCGGGTCGGGTGTGTCTACGGGGCCGCATCCCTGGGGAAGCGGTGCCTGCGCGTTTGCGGTGCTCTTGTTCAGGAACGGAGGATAGGGGTTCGTTGGATAGGGAGCAGAGAACTGCTCAGCAAGCCATGTCCGCAGGCCGATCCGTCTAAGGCGCGTGTCGAGCGCTGGCGTCGATCCGAACGTGGCCTGCTGCAGAAATCTCGCACGGTCGCCGGACCACCTGTAGCCGACAAGCTCATTGGTCGGTTCGTTGTTACCTGCCTTAACAGCCACTGCCGAAAGCGGCGTCGGGACGGCGCCGGGATCATCCTTTACCTTGCCGCCGGTAGCACCGTAGCCAAGACGGACCCGATTGCTCGTCAATCCGCGCCACGTCAGTCGCACAAGCAAGTCACCGTCCGCGGTCGGCGAAGGCCAGTAGCGGATCTCATCCGTCAGCAGCACGACCACGCCATACACGCCGGGATGCGCTTCGACTTCGCGAAGCTCGAGAACCGGGAATCTATATTGTCGCCCCTTTGCGTCTTCAACGTAGATGCGGAACGCGTTCGCGCCCTCGCCTTCCATCAATGAAAGATTTGTGACGAACAGCTCTACCTTTTGATTCGGGTAAAACACCCGTGCGCCGGTCCGCGACAACGTCCCACGAATCTGTTTGCCTGGAAGTTCGGTGAGCGCGCGGGTCGAATCTGATTCGCTAAGTAAGACCGGTGTCGGCGAGTTCGGATCGGGGTCGTCCTGTCCGAGGGCGAGTCCGAGCGAAAGGAATACAAAAGCCAGTGCACTTACAATTCGCAGCCGTGCGTGCGATTTCAAGCTGAACATACTTCCTCCTAAATGCTGCGGTTCAATGTGCTCTATCTGTGCGGATTCTGACCAGTATAAGGTAGGTATTTGGTCGGTGGCCGTTCAAAAATTTTACAGATAGAAATCTAAAGGAATCCCCTGAAAAACTCAAGCTTTTTGTTTTTCGTGCCATTTTTACGGTACTAAGACGACGCTCGACGCCGATTGGCCGAAATAATTCCAGGCATTTGTATCCCCGATGGCGCTGCAAATAGAATCTCAGTATGCCGGCCGAACTTTTTCTTCAAACCCCAGCGACCTTCAGCTTTCGTCATACTGTCTACAGCCATGGATGGAGCGAGCTTCTGCCCTTCAGGCTGGATGATGAGAATTGGCGTTTGACCTATGTCTTTGGCGGCCGCGGGCGAGGGAAGCCGGTGACGGCGACGATCCAGGAATCGGAAGGTGGACTGAGCATCGAAGTGTCGTCAAAACAGTTCAATGAGCAACATCTGCTTCGCGATGTAAGGCACATCCTTCGGCTCGACGATCCGCTCGAAGATTTTTACTGCCTCACCGATAATGACGACCGCCTCCGATGGGTCTCGGCCTCGAACGCCGGGCGGCTTCTGAGATCTCCGACCGTATTCGAGGACATGGTCAAGACTCTATGCACAACGAACTGCTCGTGGAGCCTGACCAGGAGCATGGTCACGAATCTGGTTGAGTCTCTTGGCGAACCGTCCGCCCGCGGGCATCGTGCATTTCCTACTGCGGCAGCGATGGCATCGGTCTCCGAAACATTTTATCGGGATGATATTCGAGCCGGTTACCGGTCTCCGTATTTCGTCGAGCTCGCTCAGGCAGTCGCGTCCGGAGAGCTAGATCCGGAAGCGTGGCTGACGACGGAAATGCCTTCGGTCGAACTGAAAAAGGAGATCAAGAAAATAAAAGGTTTCGGCGATTACGCGGCCGACAACCTGCTCAAGCTGCTTGGACGCTACGACGGACTCGCCCTGGATTCGTGGCTGCGCTCGCAGTTCTATCGAAAACACAATCGCGAAAAGACGTGCCCCGATAAAAAGATCGAACGGCATTATAAGAAGTTCGGCGAATGGCGCGGGCTCGCAATCTGGTGCGATATGACCGAGCGCTGGTTTGACGACAAGCTCATGAACTAACCGTACCTTTTCCGACTTTTTGTCGTGGCAGCGCGTCTGATTCGTCAAGTTCGGATCCACCGGATCTGCGCTTTGCTTTATACATCTCGTTTCATACGGAGAAGGAAATATGAACAGCAAACTTTTGAAAGTCCTGACTGGAGTAGCTATCGTACTCGCGATCCTGACGCTCGCCGATACTGGGAATGCGCAGCGCCGGATCAGGCGCGAGGCCCGCGGTCGTGCAATGACCAAGGCCCAGGTTAAGGCAGTTATAAATCGGGTTGAAGATCGTGTCGATAACTTTGTAAAGAATTACGACAAGGCTCTCGACCGAAGCAGGCTTGACGGGTCCAGCCGGGAAAACTGGTTGATGAACCGCGCTCGTGATCTGGAAACCGCGACAGACGAACTCGCACGTGAGTTCGACCGCCGCGATGCCTGGGTCGATAACCTTGCCGAGACACGGCATTGCCTGAACATCGCGAGCGACATCGATCGCAATATGAAGAACTACCGCTACGGACCGGCGGCCGAGGCGAACTGGAACAACGTTCGTTTCGAGCTGAACACGCTCGCGGATATCTATAACCTGCCGCGGGTCGGTGCTGCGATTTACCGCTAGCGTATTTATGCATTGATGGTTTTTAATTAGGCCCATGCGCCGTGAGGACCAGCACAGACGATCTCGACCAGAACGATTGTGCTGGTCGATTTTTGTCTTTTGTCTCGTATGCACCTCTTGTCTAGACCGTCGTGAGCCCCCGCCATCGAGTAGGCTGAGCTCGTTTCCGCGCGTGATCTTATGGGCCTGGGAGCGACCCGAGAACCTCACAATCGCCGACCCGGAAAAATACGGAGTTGCATTTCTCGCCCAGACGCTCGTTCTATCAAACGGCGAGGTTATGCTGCGTCCACGACGACAGCCACTCCAATTGCCCGAAGGCATGAAGCTCATCGCAGTAACACGGATCGAATCACAAAAAAACACGGGTGCCGCCGCCGGGCTGAACGACGAGCAACGGCGAAAGATCGTCGAGCTTGTTGCGAGAACACTCGAGCTCAAGAACGTGAGCGGTATCCAGATCGATTTCGACGTGCTCGTTTCAGAGCGCACTTTCTATCGCGACCTCCTTTCCGATCTTCGGCAAAAGCTTCCCGAGAATATTCCCTTATCGATCACATCGCTTGCTTCGTTCTGCTTGGGTGACAGATGGATGAAGGGCCTTCCGATCGACGAAGCCGTACCGATGATCTTCCGGATGGGGACCGATGATCCGGGGATCAAGCAACATCTCGCGGCGGGTGGAGACTTCCGGGAACCGCTCTGCAAGACGAGCTACGGGATCTCTCTTGACGAGCCTCTTAAGATAAAGTTTGATTACACACGACGGACTTACGTTTTCAATCCTCATCCGTGGACACGATCCGATATCGAACGCGTCGAAACGCTCTTGAACAGATGAGCTTCAGGTACAGAATCGCTACGGTGTTTATCCTCGCGGGGGTCCTTAACTCCTCGCTGATCGATGTTCGCGGCTGCGGGCCGTCGTACATCCAGCCGGTTTTTGTATTCAAACACTCGCCCGACCTGCCCTTCGAAAATTTTGCGGCGGGTAAT
>CAMLKY010000274.1 GCA_946480545.1 uncultured Acidobacteriota bacterium | reverse complement strand
GAGATTACCGATTACTTCCCTCCCTATCGGGATACCAATTACTAATTACTAACTACCTTTTCTTCTTGTGTCTCTTCTTTTTCTTCACGCTGGACCGTGAGGATGTATCTCCCGAATCGTCTCCGGAGCCCATTCCTCCCGCGCCAAGCATTCCACCCATTCCGGGCATTCCACCGCCCCCAAGCATTCCCCCAAGTCCGCCCGCGAGACCGCCCATCATCTTCCGGCCTAACCCGCCAAGAAGACCGCCCCTATTCATCTGGGCCATCATCTTTCGCATCTGCTCATACTGACGAAGCAGTTGATTGACCTCGGCAATCGTCGAACCCGACCCTCGCGCGATCCTCGTTTTTCTACTCGCATCGAGAACGCGATGGTCGTTTCGCTCGAGCTTTGTCATCGAATCGATGATCGCCTCGGTCTTTTTCATCTGCTGATCGACTTCCGCCGATTGCTCATCCGACAACTGCAGACCGCCGGTCATCTGTTCGGGAAGCATCTTCATCAGCTTGGACATCGATCCGAGCTTCTTGAATTGGCCGAGCTGTGCACGAAAATCTTCGAGCGTAAACTGGTTACGCGTCATTTTCGCAAGCTGGGCCTGTGCTTCCTCTTCGCTGATCTTTCCCTGGACTTCCTCGATTAGCGTCAGCACATCACCCATGCCGAGGATTCGCTGAGCTATACGATCAGGATAGAACGGCTCGATGGCGTCGTATTTCTCACCGACACCGACAAACTTTACAGGCTGGCCGATCACCTGACGGATCGACAGAGCCGCGCCGCCGCGAGCGTCGCCGTCCATCTTAGTTAGGACGACACCCGTTATACCGATGCGCTCGTGGAATACTTCGGCCGAGCGTACCGCATCCTGCCCGGTCATCGCGTCGGCGACGAACAAAACCTCGATAGGTCGTGCTTCGGCCTTGATCTGCTCGAGCTCGACCATCAACTCGTCGTCGATGTGCAGGCGCCCGGCCGTGTCGATCATCAGCGTGTCGAAACCCATCTCCTGCGCATGCTTCATCGCACCGCGCACAAGCGTCATTGGGTCGTTCGTCTCGCGATCCTGATAAACCGCCTGGTGCACGGCTCCACCGACAACACGAAGCTGTTCACGAGCCGCGGGACGGTAGACGTCGACTGATACGAGGAGCGGTTTGCGTTCCTGGTTCTCGGCCAGCCACTTTGCGATCTTTCCGGTCGACGTCGTCTTTCCCGAGCCCTGGAGGCCCACGATCATCACGACGTTCGGCGTTTGCTTGGTAAAGACCAGACGTGACGACGTGCCACCCATCAGGCCGACAAGCTCGTCATAAACGATCTTGACCACCTGTTCATGCGGGTTGAGACCCTGCCAGACCTCCTGTCCCTCTGCCTTTGCACGGACCGATTCGACAAAGTCTTTAGCGACCTTGTAATTGACGTCCGCCTCCAGCAACGCCATCCGAATCTCGCGCAGCGCCGCGTCTACGTGTTCGGGCGTAAGTTTGCCCTGCCCACGCAGATTCTTCAGCGTCTTTTTTAGCTTATCGGACAGTGATTCGAACATATAGAGACACTTCGGCCCTCGAGTCGAAACTATAAATATTAGAGGCTCGACCCCAATGTGTCAATTTAGGCCGCTGTTTGCAAGGTCTCGACACTCCAACCCAAACTCACCGGTCGCAGCTCCGCTTGGGGTTGCGTTGACAATAGGCCACACGGCTCCCGAGGGACGGGGGACAAATCGCTATTGGTATGCCTATTGCTCAAAATACGAGGGCTCATTTTGTGTAGGTTATCGCTACACGAGTTTTCTGAGAAGACTGGAGGAAAAATAATGCGAAAGATTGTAACTTTATTTATTGCAGCAGTTTCATTGGCCAGCTTTCTGGTTGCGTGCGGCGGATCGACGTCGAACACGTCGAATAACGCCCGGGCGAACAACAGCATGACGAACCTGGGGGCAAATAACGCAAATACCGGCGCGATCGTGGTCAACAGCAATGCGAATGTGAACAGCAACCGCTTTGGCAACGCGAATATCACGAAGGAAGAGGTCGAGCGCAACCGCGCCGATTATGAACGCGAGCGGGGCAGCAGTGTGATCGGCAGCGGTCCGAACGATATGTGGCTGTGGGTCAAGACCCGGGCCTCACTGCTCGGCACAAATGATCTTCGCGAGTCGACTATCAACGTTGACGTAACGAATGACGTTGTGACTCTCAAGGGTACCGTAGAGACGGCGGCCCAAAAGACCAAGGCTGAGCAGGTCGCAAAAGACATTGACGGCGTGAAGAGCGTCAAGAACGAGCTCAAGGTTGCGCCAAATGATTCGATGACGAATATGTCGGGTAACAGCTCGAACACGAATCGAAGGTAGCAAACTCATTAGGCTTAATTTGAATTAAGGGCGGTCTTCATGGCCGCTCTTCTTTTTTTCAAGCACCCGCTCAATGGCGGCGATCACCGCTTCCGGGCGAACCTCTCGGATACACCGGGGCTCTCCGAATTCCAGGCACTCGTGACCAGGGCACGGCTGGCACGGAAGGCTGCTGAAGACGATCTCATTCGGAGCGTCGGTCCAGGGACGCCAGTGATCACGATTTGAAGAACCGAATACAACAACAGTTGGCGTTTGGACCGCGGCGGCGATGTGCGCGATGCCCGAGTCGTTTCCAACAAAGATCGTTGCCTTCGACGCCAGCGCGGTGATCTCGGGAAGAGACAAATTGGCAAAGACGTCTATCGGTACGCTCGCGTGAGAGCGTAGCCGATCAAGCGCTTCGCGTTCGTGCTCGGCGGCAACCCCAACAACGCGCAAACCCAGAACTGCAAAATACTCCGCCACCTTCGCGAAATATTCGATCGGCCAGGTCTTCGTTTCGAATGCCGCGGTCGGATGGAGCATGGCGAACGGGCCTGCATCCGATGTTTGAAACTTGTCGCGCAGTGTCTCGACCGCCGAAGGATCCACCGCGAGGCGTGACCTGGGCAGGTCCGAGACCGGCACACCGACAAATCCTAGTAATGCGAGTTGCTGTTCGGCCGAATGGGCGCGATCTCGCTTCCAGAACTCGAAAGGCGACGTTAACCTGCGATTGTAGAGAAATGAATACTGATAGTTCTGATATCCGACGCGGTATCTGGCGCGGCTCGCGGCGACAAAGAACGTTGCAGTGGTACCACCGTGAATATTGAAGACGACATCGTACCTGCGTCTCCGGATCTCGCGGGCGGTCGCCGCGCGAGACGCCAAGCTATTGCCGACCGTAAGAATTTCATCTACCGAATCGAAGCCCGTTAGAACAGGCGCAACCCAATCCTCAAGAAGGATGTCTACACGGGCGTTCGGCAGAAAACGCTTGAGCGCGATAAGTGATGGGGTAGATAGAACGGTGTCGCCGATCGACCGGAGCCGAATGACGAGAACGCGGCGTACAGCGCTCCAATCGATCTCGGCGGAAGACATCTATTTTTCGACCGTCGCCTCGTCGATCAGCATAACCGGGATGTCCTCACGAACAGGATAGACGAGCGAGCATTCCGGATTCGTGCATTTCAAGCTCGTGCCGTCTTCCTTGGGCCGCACCTCGGATTTGCATTTCGGGCAACGAAGAATTTCCAGGAGATCAGGACTTAGTGCCATGACGATAGCTTACGACGAATTTCCCGCTTTCCAAATTGCGAAGCCGCCGCCCGAGGCGCGTGGGTAGCTGTTTACAAAACTGCGCTAACGACACGTAAGGAAACGCAATCGTTAGCGCATGAACAAAAACAATGATCGCATTCGCCCGTGCGAGTCAGGCGGCTTCGGTTTTGGAGCCGCACTCGGGACAGAACTTCGCGCCCGGAGCCAGCTCATACTGACAATTGGCGCATTTTGCTTTCTCCTGCGACGAGCCGCATTCGGAACAGAACTTCGCTCCTTCACGCAATTCGGCTCCGCACTTCACACACGGTACCTTTGCGATCTCCATCTTGCCGCCGCAGTCCGCACAGAATTTTGCGTTCGGGTTGTTCTGTTTTCCGCAGCTTGGACATGCGACGGTAGAGGCGGCACCGCCGCCCCCACCCTGAGCGTTTCCGCCGCCGAATGCATTCGCCATTTGGTTGCCGACCGCGAATCCGGCACCGAGACCCGCACCGAGCCCTGCGCCGCCACCTTCATTTTTCGCTGCATCGCGAAGCGCGTCGGCCGCCTGGAACTGCATGTAGCGATTGGCGTCGCCGAGCGCGCCC
>CAMLKY010000273.1 GCA_946480545.1 uncultured Acidobacteriota bacterium | reverse complement strand
CATCGGCGACCAGTTCCGCTGGGGTAACTCGATGGTCGTCCTCTTCATGACGCAGCGCAGCCTGTTATTAGGTCTGCCTCTGACGCTGATCGTACTCGGCTATCTATGGCGCGTGTTTTCTAAAGACGATACCGATTCCGAGCCGTCGCCCGCTCCCCGCGTCGCCGCGTCACCGATACTGATCGGTCTCCTTGCCGGTCTTCTTCCCTGGATACATCTTCACAGCCTCGCCGTTCTATTTGTGGTGGGCGTCTGTCTCTTGATCCTGCGTCCGGAACGATGGCTGACCTGGACTCTGTTTGCCGCCGGCGTGGCGGTCCTCGCCATACCGCAATTGCTCTGGTCGATGGCCGGCAGTGCGAGCGAAACGGGGAAGTTCTTTGGATGGCACTTAGGTTGGGACAAAAGGGACAGGAGCTTTCTATGGTTCTGGTTCATAAACACCGGAATCGTGATACCGATGATCGCCGCGGGATTGTACCTTGCGGCGTTCCAGAAGAAGATCCTCCCGCAAAGTCGCAAAGACGCGAAGAAGAAATCGGCGAAGGCGAAGGTCGTGACCGACGAAGCGTCAAACGCTCTCGATCCGCCGCTGGTCTGGTTCTATATTCCGTTTGCGCTGCTCTTCATTGTCTCAAATACGGCAAAGCTGGCACCGTGGGAGTGGGACAACATCAAGGTCCTGATCTATTGGTTCGTCGGGTCGCTGCCGTTGATCGCACTCGTCATCGCCTGGTTGTGGGATAAACGGGAACCGCTGCTGCGGGTCGTCGCGGCGGTTTGCTTTCTTGTGCTGATCGCGTCGGGTGCACTCGATGTTTGGCGCTGCGTGTCGGGACAGATCAATTACAAGGTGTTCGACAAAGATGCGGTCGAGATCGCGCACCAGATACGCGTCCGAACGCCGGCTGATGCAATGTTCCTGAATTCACCCACATACAACACCGCAACCGTTTTGACCGGACGACAATCCGTAATGCGATATCCCGGGCATCTCAGCTCGCATGGCATCGATTACGGATCGAGAGAGGCCGACGTGAAACGCATCTATCAAGGCGGACCGGATGCTGTTGGCCTGTTGGAGCGCTACGGCGTAACGCACGTTCTTGTCTCGCCTGAAGAAAGAAATATGGGTGGCGTGAACGAACAGTTTTTCAGCCGTTATCAGGTTGCGGCTGAAGCGGGACAGTATAAAGTTTATAGGGTCAAATGACAGATCCGCATGGAAGACACGACACGAAATCACGATGACACGCCGAGATCCGACCTGATCTGGTTGGTGAGCTGCGCGCTCATCACCGCGACCGCGACATTCCTGCGCTTCTTCTTGCTGCCTCTGAAACCGCTGCACCACGACGAGGGCGTAAACGGTTGGTTCCTGACGACGCTTTACAACGACGGTGTGTACCGGTACGACCCGGCGAACTACCACGGCCCAACGCTCTATTACATCTCGCTCGCTTTTGCCAAGGTCTTCGGACTTACGACGACATCGGTTCGCGCGAGTGTTGCGATGTGGGGCGTTTTGATCGTCGTACTCACGTTCTTCCTCAGGCGTTATCTCGGCAATATCGGCAGCCTGTTTGCCGCGCTTTTTCTCGCTCTCTCACCAAGCATGGTCTATATCTCGAGGTACTTCATCCACGAGATGTTCTTCGTGTTCGTGAGTTTCGGTGCCGCAGTAGCGGTAGTCTTTTTTATTGAAAGGCGAAAGGCCGGGATGTTCGCCATCGCGTGGACTGTGCTTGTACTGCTGGTCTGCTTCGTTCCTTCGACATTGAAGCTCGCCGCCGCCCTGGGCCGTGATAATGAAACGGCGGTCTGGGCATTCAGGATCGGTTTCTTTATCGTCCAGGTGATTCTCGTCGGACTCGTCATCCGAATGCTGATGTCGTGGAATGACGGCCGCCCGATCTATCTACTTCTCGCGTCCGCCTGTGTGGCACTGCTTTTCGCCACTAAGGAGACGGCGTTCATCACGTTGGGAACGATGCTCATCGCCTGTGTCTGCATTTGGATCTGGCGAAAGATGTTCAAGGTCCCGGAGGTTGAAGGCGACACGATCGAAGACCGTGAGTTGAACTGGGCGAATTTCCGCGCGGCGCTTGGCGGGGGTCTCGATCTGGTTCTGATCCTGTTGGCCGTCGCGGCCGTGTTCGTCTACATCTCGGTGCTTTTCTTTTCGTCGTTCTTTACTCATCCGGGAGGCGTCAGCTCCGCCATCGAAGCGTACAAGATCTGGACAAGGACCGGCACGAAAGACCACACGCAAAACGGTATTTGGGCGTACCTGAGCTGGGGCATGGAAACCGAGGCGCCAATTATCATCCTTTCGGCGATCGGGACACTCATCGCATTTGTAAAGGCACGGCACCGGTTCGCGATGTTCGCCGGGTTGTGGGCTTTCGGCCTGTTCGCCGCGTACACGATCATTCCGTACAAGACTCCGTGGCTCGCGATCAGCTTCTTTCTACCGATGTGTCTCGCTGCGGGCTACGCCGTGAATGAAATGATCACGGCAAAGAATTCGTCGCTGAAGATGCTCGGCGGAGTGCTGGCTGTAACGGCAACGGTGGTACTCGCGTACCAGACTTACGATCTGAACTTTGTCCGATATGACGATGAAGATCAGGCGATGATCTACGCGCACACGCATCGCGAGTTTCACGACATGGTCGAGAAGATCGAGTACTACGCTGAAAAGAGCGGACGCGGGAAAGAGGCCAAGATCGAGATCGTTTCACCTGACTACTGGCCGCTCGTATGGTACCTCCGCGATTACAAGCAGGCGAACTTTCATGGAAGGATGATCGACACCGCCGATGCCGAGATGATCGTCGCCAAGAAACAGGATCAGGATGCCGAGGTCATAAGACGCTTCTCGGCAAGATACAGATTCGTCGGCGTCTATCATCTTCGTTCGGGAGTGGATCTTGTGCTGCTGGTGAAGAAGGAATTGGCCGAAGCGGATGGTAAGGAGCTTTATCTCATCGCAGACGAGCAGGCGGGGCCGAGGAAGTGACGTTGAGCTTAGCCGGGCTCGAGTTTTGGCCGACGTTTTTTTGAACGCCGATAAGGCGGATTTCGGCGGACCTGCTTTCTTGCTTTTCCATGTGTTTATTGTGATTCGTGGTTTGGCCTTTTCTGGGCTGGGTGGGGTTCTACAAGAACATAGCCACTAAACACACGAACTACACGAAAAAGACACGAGGAAGAAAGCTGAGTATGTCAGTTTTAGTTCGTGTGATTTTGTGTGAGTGAGTGATGCTATAAAACACGGTTTCTCCAATCGTCGATTAGAATTTAGTCGACAAAAACAAAACCCGATCTTTGAAAGGAGAAACCGCAATGACATTGTACATCGGAGTTGATTGCATCCGCACCAGCAAACGCTTGCATGGTGCGACAAACGAACAGGCGAAACGAAGACGCGTTCAAGGAATGCTGACCCGACGCGCGGGCCTAATTGATCCGCACACCGCCGATCTTCTCGGGTTTCTTATCGTTGGTTGGTTTTAGATACGGGGCGTTGTCCTGATCGCGTTTCGATTTTTCGCCGGCCGAATGCCACTTTATCCATTCGCCGGGAGCGTCGAACGTCTCTCCGCCGTGCTGCGTCAGACGCGGACGGATACGGCACATCACCGGAGTGTTCACACCGACACCTGATATCACGGCCTGTCCTTTTGTCAGCGCCGGAAGCTCCGCGAGCATCGCCCGGCCCGCACCCTCGACCGACTGTGCCACGGTCTGCTGATCGATGGGATTCACGATCCTCATGATGATCTGCGTCATGCACTGCGACAGCACATCCTGATCGAGCTTTCCCGGTCGCTGCGTGATGAGCCCGATGCCGACACCGAATTTTCGTCCTTCGGACAGTATCTGCTTCAGCACGTTGGTTGAGACAACACTCGCACCGGCGGGTGCGAAGCGATGAGCTTCTTCAAGCAGCGTGAAGACAGGATAGTTCAGATAGTTCTCGCCGCTTGAGACCTCGCCGCGCGTCGTCAGCATCCGCGCTTTGTTCACGCGCCGCAGCAGCGTCCCGACGATCACTTGCTGCTCGTGCTGCTCGATGTCGGAGAGATCAAGGATCGTGCAGCGCCCCGGGCGGAACATGTCCTGCAGCGGGATGTGTTCATTGGCCGAGAAAATGCCGCCTTCCCTGTCGAAACGCGAGTCGAGCCGCCAAAGCAGTCCCTGGATCGATGACACGTTTCCGCCATCGCCGGCATTCTCG
>CAMLKY010000272.1 GCA_946480545.1 uncultured Acidobacteriota bacterium | reverse complement strand
TCAGCGAAAGATAGTTACGCTGCAAGCGAACCAAAGGCCCCGGCTGATGCCGGGGCCTTTTCACTTGTCAGAACCGCGAGATAGCGACCGGGGCTTTGAGTGCCGTTCCGTCGAGTGTTGGTAGAGACAGTTGACCACAGATAACGCAGGTGACGCGGATAGGAACCGATCTGATCGTTTCCTGATCCGCGTCATCCGCGCACATCCGCGGCGAGAAAATCTTGGCGTCGACGCCCCCGGGTCGCTATCGCTCGCGGTTCTGACAGGAAAAAGGCCCCGACCTTTTCAGGCCGGGGCTTGCTGCTAGGGCAACAGCAATTTGATCGCTATTGAGCACATGGTCCGAGCGTGTCGCCGTGGGCTAGATGCGCCGCGACTGCCGATGCTCCGACATCTACTGTCACCGAGCCGGCATTGCCGTTGGTGCGATGGCAGACTACCGAGCCGCCTGTCGGAGTCGTACCCGTCGGATCCTGTGGCGGAGTGTTGATAGGAATGATCGAGCAGCCCGTCGTCAGGTACACCGCGGTGTTTCCGTAGGCGTGACCGGCATCGATCAGTTGAAAAGTATAGAGCCCTGTATCCGATATCTCGCGGCTAACGTTGATCGGGCCGACGCCGGCGTACGCTGCTTCCATGGGAAAACCGTAATAGGTGTGGGGGTATCCCGTAGTCGTAAAGCAGTTGCCGCCGCATATTCCTTCGCCGTTAATGCGTAGGGAATTGTCGACGATAAATGGTCCTCCGTTCGGGCCCGAGATCGTTGACGCGACTCGGCCGGTCGGGCAGCTCAGGTAGACCTGAACTGTTCTGTACATTCCCCATGGGTCGGAGTTCCAGATCACGTTCGGATCGCTCTCGGTAATGGGCGTCGCGTCGAATAACTTTATTGTGTTTTGCGCCGACGCGATGGTTGCGAAGGCGAGAAGTAAAACTACGAGAAGAATGGCTTTCATTGTTGGGGTCCTCAAGTGGTGAATTTTTTATGGCGAGCGTGGGCTCGCGGTCGAGAGTCCTAAGGGCAACGACCGTGCCGCGGAATTACTGCCCAAAAACAGCACTATGCGAAGTTCGGTTCGGTCAATCTGAAAGAAATCCCGTCAAAATTTGTCAGATTGAATGGTGCCGCGGGCGAGGCGGGTCGGTGTCCGACTCTGCCGGTCAGAAAGACACGATGAGGCTGAATAGACCGAAAAGTCGCGAATCAGCATTTACAATTCACAGTTCAATCCTTACTGTTCGGTTGATGCTTTCGATCATCATCCCTGCCTATAACGAAGAGAAGTACCTCGCCGCGACGCTCGACGCGATCAACGAAGCTCTCGCTATCGACGGTGAGGTGATCGTCGTTGACAATCTCAGCACAGACTCAACGCGAGACATCGCCGTCAGTAGAGGTGCGAAGGTTGTAACCGAACACGAGCGCAATATCGGCCGGGTTCGCAACACCGGCGCTGATGTCGCGGCGGGCGACGTCCTCGTCTTCATCGACGCGGATACGGTCGTGCGCCCTGGCGTGTTCGAGAAGATCGCCGGGGCGATGTCCGACGATCGCTGTCTGGGCGGGAGTGGGGCCGTCGAGTACGAGCCGATAAACAATCGCCTCGTCGTTGCGTGGTTCATGCTGTTGTGGCCGCTTCTGGGAAACCTGACCAGGATGCGCGGCGGTGCATTGCAGTTCTGCCGTGCCGATGTGTTTCGCGAGCTTGGCGGATATGACACGACTATCTACGTCGGTGAGGACATCGATTTCCATTGGCGCTTAGATCGTCTCGCACGCGAACGCGAATCGCACACGGCATTCATCGAGGACCCGAAAGTGCTCACCTCGTCACGCCGCTGGAATCGCATGGGGCTCGTTCGTATGCTCTTCTTCACCCACCCCATCACTGTCCTTCTCGCTTGGCGCGTTCGTTCGTTCTGGAAAGATTGGTACGACGACGTGATAAGGTGAAGGCCGTAACGCAGAGATCGCGGAGCACGCATGGAACCATTACTCTCTGCGTACTCCGCGACCTTTGCGTTAGGCATCCCTTTCGGCTTCGCTCTATTTCCGCCGGATCAAATACAAAGGCGTGTTTTTCTTTTCGCTTGAGGCGTAGAGCGACATTCCATCGCGGCCGTATGAGACGCCTTCACCTTGTTTGCGATCGCCGATGTCGACGTTGACCGGCTTCTGGGTCCAGATCGCATCCGGCGCGGCTCCATCCGGAAGCACGAGCTCGTATCCGCCCTTAACATCGCACAGCATCACACGCTTTCCGTCGGGTGAGATAGATCCGCCGGTCAACAAGCCCTCGGGCTTTGACGGAACCGAAATGTCCGCCAGCTTTTCACTTCGGACGAGCTCGGTCGATCCGAATGCGGGTTTGATCCTGAACACACCGGCCGGACCCGTCTTCTTTTTCGTCACGATATAAATATCCCCCGTCTGCGGGTGGACCATGATCGTCTCGGCGTTGTTCTTGCCGTTCGGGTACGCAACGCGAATAACCTCGGCCGGAGCAGTCGCAAGCGGATTCGCTGTGTTCGATTTCGCCGTCTCAGCCGAAGCCACGGGCTCCGGGATACGATAGATCTGCACATCGGCACGGACTTCGTCGTTATCGCCGATGTCGCCAATGATCAATGAGCATTTCCCCGAGGCGTCCTTGTAGTTCGTGATCGATTCCCAATCGATATTCTGCGCGTTCGTGACACGCCACGTACCCAGATGCCGGCCGTCGGTCCCCATCGCATAAATAAACGGACCGCTGCCTGCATCGTTATGCGTCCAGAGAACGTCCTGGCACTCCGACGCTGAAAGTCCGCTGCTCTCCTTGATCTCATCGGTCTCGATCTTCCCGATCACCACCGGACTCGAATAATCCGAAGAAGCCGCCGACCCCAAACTCCCCCCGCACGCGATCACCAGCACTGCGGCCACCGCAAACACAACAGCACCGACCCCGATCGGTGTGAAAATCTTCCGCTTGTCCATATCTGGATTTTATCACCGCAGATTTATGTGAGTCGAGATATGGCCGACCAAGACCAAGTCATAATTCATTGAGCTATACTTCCGGGGCATCGTTGACGCTATTCTGATTCCAAGGTATAAACATTCATCTTTCTTAGGCTCGTTTACGAGCCAAACTGACCAGCCTCCACTAAGAATCTATGCAAAACCAAACTCCCGGGGTGAAACGCGTCTGCATTCGCACCGCGGCACTCGCCGCGATCTTGCTGATGGTACAACCGATCGTGTCCCTCGCTTTCAAGCCGATTACACACGTCTGGATCGCACAGCAGGTGCTGAACGACCTTGATCGACTAGGCAACAAGGTTGAGATTGACGGACGCGAATATATGGTCGACGGGGACATCGCAGACGCGATACGGTTGAATGCCGGAGCATTCAGAATGGGATACATCGGCCCGGATGCGTTTCCGGACGTACTGGTGGGCCAGATGGCTATACATCCCGGCAACCCGGAAAACCCCGAGGGAATGGACGCTGATGAGTGGTTGAAAGAGCTTTTGGAAAACTCTTCGTGTCCTGCGTCCAGGGCCTTCGCATACGGCTATATCGGCCATGCGGCGACCGATATGTTCGCCCACACCTACGTAAACACGTACGCCGGTGACGCATTCAAGGTACGTGACACGAAACCTGAGCAGGAACGAAAACCCAAGGCTGACTGGCAGGAGCGGATACAGGATCTGCTCGAGCGTATCGGGAAAATGGACACGAGAGTGATCAAGCGATTTGGCGATGAAGAGAAGCGGCACGTTATGCTCGAAGGTTTCATAGAGAAATTCACGCCACCTATTCGAGACCATCGGGGAGGAGTGGTTCACCCTAGGAATCTGCTAACGGTCCCACAGCACGAAGTAGCGAATTTCTTCTTTCGCTCACCCAGCGCTCTGAAGGGGTATGACGATCGATGGTTCACATGGCATTTGATCGTAATGGCGGAGCACCGGCGTAATGTGGCCGAACTAAAGATATCCGCGAACACCCCTGCGCTCGTCGCTGACCTCAGCTCGTTGAAGATCGCGCGCGATCAGGAAGAATCCGAAATCGCACGTCTTGTGAATCAAAAAACGTCATTGCCGCCCGATGTAAAGAAACAGCTAAAGGACCGGCGCACATACTTGAAAGCAATAAATCAGTTGATAAAGCAGCTCGATGAGAGGGTGGCTGACTGCGCTGATTGTGTCGAGAAATGGTTGATGGAGATAGATGGCGCAATCGATGGCTACAT
>CAMLKY010000271.1 GCA_946480545.1 uncultured Acidobacteriota bacterium | reverse complement strand
GCGGAAGTCGAAGTGGCGCCGAAGATGGAAGGCTATCAGATGTTCACCATCTTTGTGCCGAAGAAAGTGACGCCTGAGAAAAAGAAGCAGGCTCCGGCGGCGGCACCCGAGCATGTGAGCGAATCGCCGGAAAAGAAGAAGGACCGCTCCGAGCGCCAGCAGCAACGTGTCGCAGAAAAGACGAAGGTGGTCGAGCCGAAAGCCATCGAGGACGACGAGATTTTTTAGGTGCGGAGGTGATCGCACCGCGGCTTAGGCCAAACGAGATTTACCGGCGGGCTAAAGCGTCCGTCTTACAAGGAGAGTAATTATGCCAAAACTTAAAACACATAAAGGTGCAGCAAAGCGCTTTCGTTCGACTGCCTCGGGCAAGTTCAAACGCGGGCATTCGCACGCTCGTCACATCCTGACGAAGAAAGCACACAAGCGAAAGAGGATCCTCGATATCGACGTGCTCGTCAGCGAGGGCGATCAGAAGCGGGTTGAGCGAATGCTGCCGTACGGCCGGGATTAATGGGATTTTGGATTTTAGATTTTGGATTTTGGATTGGTCTTTAGGCCCCGTTAGATTCGGTTAATCCGCAATCCGACATCCGCAATCCGCAATCGAGGAGAAGAGTGAATTATGCCTAGAGCAAAACGTGGTAATAAGCGTCTTGAGAAACGCAAAAAGATATTAAGCCGTGCCAAGGGTTATCGCGGCACGAAATCAAAACTTTATCGTTCGGCTAAAGAGTCGGTCGAGCGTGCGCTGAATTTCGCGTACACCGGCCGTAAGCTGAAGAAACGTGATTTTAGAAAACTTTGGATCGTCCGGATCAATGCAGCATGCCGTTTGAACGAGATGAAATATTCGCAGTTCATGCACGGTCTGAAACTAGCGGGCATCGAGCTTGACCGGAAAGTCCTTGCCGACATGGCCGTAAAGCAACCGGAAACATTCGCGGCCATCGCAACGCAGGCCAAGGACGCGATCGGGAAACAGCAGCAAGCGGCAGCGTAAAGGAAGGAAAGAACTTTTTAGCCGCGGATTTCCGCGGATGGCACGGATCTGATTAAGAAGAAAATCTGATCCGCGTAATCTGCGAAAATCCGCGGCTAACTTGTTTTCTGATCGGCATAACCCGCGAAAGTCCGGGGCTAGATTTCTCCGATCCGCGTCATCCGCGCGAATCCGCGGCTAAACTTTCTTCTTAAGCAGACACACCTTTCCCGATCCCCAGCTCGTTTTTCGCCTCGGCAAACTTCTTGATCGCAAAATCAAGATCTTCTTTCGAATGCGCCGCCGAGACCTGCGTTCGGATCCTAGCCTTCCCTTTCGGCACCACCGGGAATGAGAACGGGATGACGTACACGCCTTTCTCGAGGAGCTTCTCCGCCATCTTTACAGCAGGCATCGCCTCACCGAACATCACCGGTACGATCGGATGCTCGCCAGGCAAAACATCGAGCCCGATCTCTGCGATCTTCTCCCGGAAGTAACCCGTGTTGTCCATGAGCTTATCGCGCAACTCCGTCGATTGAGTCAGCAGATCGATCGCCTTGATCGAGGCGGCGACGATCGGCGGTGCGACTGAGTTCGAAAAAAGATACGGACGCGATCGCTGGCGGAGAAGCTCGATGATCTCTTTCTTGCCGCTCGTGTAGCCGCCGCTGGCGCCGCCGAGCGCTTTGCCAAGTGTTCCAGTGATGACGTCGACCCGATCCATGACGCCGCAATGCTCGTGCGTTCCGCGCCCGGTCTTGCCCATAAACCCGACCGCGTGCGAGTCGTCCACCATGACCATCGCATCGTACTTCTCCGCGAGGTCACAGATCTCACCGAGTTTCGCGATGTAACCATCCATCGAGAACACGCCGTCGGTCGCGATCATCCTGTGACGTGCCTGCGAGGCTTCCTGCAGCTTCGACTCGAGATCCGCCATGTCGCTGTTCTTGTACCGGAATCGCTGGGCCTTGCACAGCCGCACACCATCGATGATGCTCGCATGATTGAGTTCGTCCGAGATGACGGCATCTTCATCGCCGAGGATCGTCTCGAACAAACCGCCGTTCGCGTCGAAGCACGATGTATAAAGAATCGTGTCCTCAGTACCGAGAAACTCGCTGATCTTCCGCTCGAGCTCTTTGTGAATCTCCTGAGTTCCGCAGATAAAGCGAACAGACGATAGACCGTAGCCCCACTCGTCGAGCCCGTCATGCGCCGCTTTAACGATCTCCGGATCATCCGACAACCCGAGATAGTTGTTCGCACACATGTTCAGCACCTCGCGGCCGTTGACCTCGATCCGCGCTTCCTGAGGCGTCTCGATCACGCGCTCGGATTTATAGAGACCCGCCTCGCGGATTTCGTTGAGTGTGTTCTGTAGATGTCCTTTGACTTTTCCGTACATAAGCCTTCCTCAGCTCCGCGAGCTCTGCGTGAAACTTCTGCGATCTAACGCAGAGCTCCCAGAGCCCGCAGAGATCACATATGCTCAAAATCCAATATAACCTTTCCCGAATCGCCGGATCGCACCGCCTCGAATCCCTTTTCGAAATCGGTGTAGTGATATCGATGCGTAATCACCGGCTTGATGTCGACACCGGCTTCGAGCAGATTCGACATTTGATACCAAGTCTCGTACATTTGGCGGCCGTAGATCCCCTTGATGGTGATCATGTTGAAGATAACCGTCTTCCAGTCGATGGCAAACTCCTTAGCCGGTATCCCCAGGAATGCGATCTTGCCGCCATGGAACATGTTGGCAAGCATGTCCTGAAACGCGGCCGGAACGCCGGACATCTCCATTCCGACGTCAAAGCCTTCTTTCATCTCCAGTTCCTTCTGAACTTCTTTGATCGACGTCTTACTGACATCGATCGCCTTTGTCACCGAGCCCATCTTCTCGGCGAGCTCGAGCCGGAACGGATTTATGTCAGTAATGACGATGTTTCGGGCCCCGGCGTGCTTCGCGACCGACGCCGCCATGATCCCGATCGGGCCGGCGCCCGTGATCAAAACGTCTTCGCCGAAGACCTCGAACTCAAGCGCCGTGTGAACGGCATTTCCGAACGGATCGAAGATAGCCGCGACGTCGAGATCGATGTCAGGCTTGTGCTTCCAAATATTCGTATGCGGAACGGAAATAAGCTCGGCGAATCCGCCGTTCGTGTTGACTCCTACGCCACGCGTATTCGCGCACAGAGCACGCTTGCCGGCCATGCAGTTCCGGCACCGGCCGCAGACAAGATGGCCCTCCACGCTGACGATGTCACCGACCTTGAAATCGACGACATTCGAGCCGACATCGACTATCTCCCCGACGAATTCGTGACCGATCGTCGTTGGGACCTTTATCGTCTGCTGTGCCCATGCATCCCAATTGTAAATATGCAGATCAGTACCGCAGATGCCTCCCTTCTTCGTACGGATCATCACATCGTTGATGGACATCTCCGGCTCCGGAACATCCTCTATCCACAATCCCGGCTCCGCCTTGCTTTTGACAATAGCTTTCATTCTGTTCGTAAGTTCTAAGAAGCAAGGAAGATGATAGCAAAGGCAATGTTGCGTTAGCCACCGCAGTCAGAACCGCGAGCGGTAGCGACCGGGGCTTTGGCGTGGGTTATATCGAACGATATTCACCGCCGTTAACCGCGGATCATGCGGATAGCAGGGATCAAAGCTTTCTGATCCGCGTCTAGAGATTCTCTGCGCCAAAGCCCCGGTCGCTACCGCTCCCGGTTCTGACCTATAAGTAACGGACTCAAATATTCCGGCAGCGCTACAAATTCCAATGTTCTTTCTGTATCCTTTACACTTTATGTCTGACGAGAAGACACAAGTAGAAGCCGCCCGCGCGACATTTGCGAACGAATTCGACCGGTACGCGGAGCTCGACGTGCAGGGGAGCAGCTTAGCCGATGCCGAAGCGATGCTTCGGGCGGTAGCCGAGCTAAAGGTTCGGCACACCGGAAAGAAATCAGCGATCGCCGCGGCAAAGAAGCTGATCGGAAAGGTCGCACCCGAGGAACGTGGAGAATTCGGGCAGTTGGTGCAGACGACCGAGAACGAGATCGCGTCTCAGATCGCTGTTGTCGAGAGGCAGCTTAACGAGTACATCTCGAAAGCGAAGACCGAAGCCGAGCGATTGGATGTGACGATTCCAGGCCGGCGGCCACCCGTCGGTCATCTGCACCCGATCACGATCGTGCGGCAGAAGATCGAGGACATCTTTGTTTCGATGGGCTATGCGATCGAGGACGACC
>CAMLKY010000270.1 GCA_946480545.1 uncultured Acidobacteriota bacterium | reverse complement strand
GTGATGAATCCGAACGGCGGCATGGGCCCCTTATCCTTGTTGATCTCGCGATCGTAATTCACCGCGATGACCTCCGAGCGGATGTTCTTCAACTCCTGGCGGTTATTGGGCTCGTTCGTAAGTCCTTCGCGCTGCGCCTGGCTGGCAAAAGCGAGCAATTGCTTGAGATTCTCAAGTTGCTGCTTTTTCATTTCCGGATCCTCCGCGAACCGCTTCAGGACCATCGGATTGACCTTGGCTACGTCGGCAAGAAGGAGCTCGACCTCTTCCTTGCTAATACTATTGAAGGAGGCGCTGCCGTGGCCGCTGCCGCCGACTTTGCTCTTCCAGATGACGAGGCCCGCGCCGATGCCAAGAATGGCGAGCAACAAAATCAGACCTTTAGTTAAATTACTCAATGTTTAGATCCTCACTTATGAAAACTGTATCGACCGTCCCAAAACGCGAACGGAAATAATATCAAAGATGCTGTTTAGTTCCTAATTCTTTGCCTGAACAAGCTCGAGCAGCACGCCATTCGCAGAACTTGGATGAACGAAAGCCACAAGGCAGCCCTCGGCTCCGGTCCGGGGAGTTTCATCTATCAAACGCATTCCCTTGGATTTAAGCCGAGCGAGAGACTCCTCGATATTTTCGACTTCGATGGCGATGTGATGGATCCCGCCTCCACGCTTTTCGAGGAATTTCGAGATCGGGGAGTCGTCACTTGTGGGCTCGAGCAGCTCGATGCGGCTCTCCCCGAGCGGAAGCATTGCTACACGGACCTTCTGATCCTCGACAATTTCCGTATGGACATTTTCGAGGCCGAGAGCGTCGGCCCAGAAACTAAGAGCATCATCTATACCTTTAGTGGCGATACCAAGATGGTTGATCTTCATAAGATTCAATCCTCGAGCAGCTCGTCGACGGCTGAGTACACGTCGGTTTCTTTCGCCGCAACCCGCTCGGCAAGCCGGTCGAGTTTCGCCTCGGCTCCGTTTCGACCAAGACGGTCGCGAACCAGCCTTTCGCGCAAGAGCTCGATCAGTCGCCACCGGGCTATCGCCTGTCGTCTTGTCAAACTCGCCTCTTTCTCGCTCTGAAAGGCACGATAAGATTCGATGGCGGTCGAAAGATCTTCGATGCCCTTGTTTTCCGTGGCGACGGTCTTAACGATCGGCGGGTTCCAGAAATCAGGCCGGTGCGCGAGCGTGAGCAGGGATTCAAGTTCCTTTTGCGTTCGCAGCACGCCTTCCCGGTCGGCCTTGTTGATGACGAATACGTCACCGATCTCCATGATGCCGGCTTTGATCGCCTGAATGTCGTCGCCCATACCCGGAACGAGCACGACGACCGAGACATCTGCGGTCTTTACGATCTCGACCTCGTCCTGCCCGACGCCGACGGTTTCGACGATCACTTTGTCGAAGCCTGCGGCATCGAGGATCGCGACCGCGTCGACGGTCGCCCGTGCGAGACCACCGAGATTTCCACGCGTCGCCATTGATCGGATAAAGACGTTCTTATCGAGACCGAGGGTAGCCATGCGGATGCGGTCACCGAGTATCGCTCCGCCCGAGAAAGGACTTGATGGGTCGACGCAGATGATCCCAACCCGCTCTCCCCGATCCTTATAGAAGAACGCGAGCTTGTCGACCAGCGACGATTTTCCGGCCCCTGGAGAGCCCGTGATTCCGATGATCAACGCACGTCCGGTTCGCGGAAAGACGGCTTTCATAAGCCCCGCGGCCGATTCGAGCCCATCTTCAACGGCGGAGATCGCGCGGGCGATCGCACGCGGCTCACCGTTTATTACTTTCTGAGCAAGCTCGGAACCTGACATTAGTTATTACTTGGGGAAAGGCACGACAAGACTTCCGGTTTCATAAGCCGCAATTCTCGCATTCATGAATGGAAAAGACAAAAAAGAAGGGCCGGCGTAGACGGTGCAAGCACGGAGCGTCGAGGCTTCGGATAGTACCTCATGGCTTTAGTCTTCCGCCGAGCTAAAGCGAGTGGCCACCTCTTCTCTTAAATTGCCACCAGCTTTAGCTAGTAGACAAGCCACCTGGGGCGCGGACCTAAGAGAAAACAATCATCCGCTTGGCTTCAGCCGAAAGGGCTGAAGCAAAGCGGAAGTATTGGGCTAAAGCCCTGATCAAAAATTGGCGGCAATTTAAAGAGGAGAGATGGCCACCGTTTTAGCTAGCGGCAATCTGAAGCCAAGAGATTACGCGAGCTAACCGTCTCCCGAATTACATCATTCCTTCATCGGCCGAAGGGCCGTAGATGGAGGGAACGGAGATGTCGTTCAGTCTGAGATAGACCGAGAGTTGTCCGCGATGGTGAATGATGTGGCTGATCACGAATCCGCGCATGACGGCGATCTTCGGAAGGGTGAAATAAACCTTCTCACCGTTCTTCATCGTCCACGTTTCCATGAAGCGCTCGTCCGATGAGCTCTTGAGCGTCTCGATCGCCTCGGCGACATTCTTGTCAAAGAATTCGAGCAGGTCATCCGATGTCTTCGGCACGAACGGCTTGTAATCCATTTGCGCGAAATCAAGCTCGGACTTTTCCATAGTGGGCGGGGTCCAGCCGAACATTTCGGCTATGTGACTTGCCAGGGCACCGAACGACATCGACTTTTCGTGCGGCTTCCAGTCAAACTTCTCGGCAGGAATCCGCTCGAGACATGTCCGTGTGACCTGTGCTTCCTGCTGCATTTCGGCGATCAGCGCGGAAGCGATGTTATTCGAACTAACTGCGGTTGAACTCATAAAAAGATCCTCACTCCTTTGTTTTGAATTTTGGTTGGACGAAGATAATAGCGCAGGTGTTTCACGGATGCAACGCAGGTGAAGCGATGGGCTCGAGCTTTGCTGATTTCGTTCGTAACGCTTTTGCGAATGCGGATCAGGCGGATGTTACAGCCTGCAAAAGATTCTGATCCGCTCAAATCGGCGTTCAAAAAGGTCGTGGCCATCAGACCCACCTAGGACTTCAGCAGTTGCTTCGCGATGACCAGTCGCTGAATCTCGGACGTGCCTTCGCCGATAGTGCAAAGCTTCGAATCGCGCCAGTATTTTTCCGCGGGATAGTCTTTCGTGTAGCCGTAGCCGCCGTGGATCTGGACCGATTCCTCTGCGACCTTCACTGCGGTTTCCGAAGCAAACAGCTTTGCCATCGCCGATTGACGAGTAGTCTGCTTTCCGGCGTCTTTCATTGCCGCTGCCTGAAGAGTGAGAAGCCGAGCAGCCTCTATCTGCGTCGCCATGTCGGCGAGCTTGAATTGCGTCGCTTGAAAATCCGAGATCGGCCGCCCGAACTGTTCGCGCTCCTTTGAGTATCTAAGGGCGGCTTCGTAAGCACCCTGAGCGATGCCCACGGAAAGAGCAGCGATAGATATGCGTCCGCCGTCGAGGACTTGCATGCACTGGAGAAATCCCTCGCCCTCGGTTCCGAGCATGTTCTCATCGGGAACATAACAGTCTTCGAAAACTACCGACGCTGTCTCGGACGCACGCATCCCGACCTTGTTCTCTTTCTTGTCGGAACGGAATCCTTCCATCGACTTGTCGAAGATAAAGGCCGAGATACCCCGGTTGCCTTTTTCTTTGTCAGTCACCGCGACGGCCACAAGCGTGTTACACGCGATCGCATGCGTGATGAAGTTCTTTGAGCCGTTCACCTTCCACCCGCCGTTCGAGCGGATGGCGTTCGTCCGAGTACCCGCGGAGTCTGATCCCGCCTGTGACTCGGTCAAGCCCCACGCGCCCCAAGATTCGCCCTGCGCGAGCGGCACAAGGTATCGTTGCTTCTGCTCCTCGGTTCCGAACGTGTAGATATGGTTCGAGCAGAGAGAGTTATGCGCGGCGACCGAGAGGCCGACCGCTCCGCACACGCGACCCAACTCTTCTATGATCGTGGCGTACTCGACGTAGCCCATCGCCGCACCGCCGTAATCTTCGGGGAACAGGATGCCGAGAAGTCCCAGCTCGGCAAGCTTCGGCCTGAGTTCTTCGGGAAAATGCTGGGTCTCATCCCATTCGAGGGCGTTCGGACCGATCTCACTCTCCGCGAATTCGCGCACACTGTTCTTGATCTGAAGCTGTTCTTCGTTGAGCTCAAAATTCATATTGATATATGGAACTATTATAGTAGCAACTAGCAACTAGCAACTAGCAATTAGCAACTAGCAATTAGCAATTAGCAATTAGCAATTAGCAACTAGCAACTAGCAACTAGCAACTAGAAACTAGGGACTAGGAACT
>CAMLKY010000269.1 GCA_946480545.1 uncultured Acidobacteriota bacterium | reverse complement strand
AAAACCGGTTTGTCGGGAAATACCTGCTATACGGTACCGGCGCGGGTTGGGGAGCGCCCGCGACCGTCGATAAGAAGAATCTCTTCGCGGTCAACTGGGGTACGGGCGACGTGAGCGAGTTGACGCTAAAGCATGGCGTCGACCGTATCGAACAGCTCGGCAAGGACGCGGTTGTTGTCGGCACCAACGGTGCAGACCTCTATTTTTCACCAGTCGAGCTTGGTAATTACGAAGCTACCCTGCGAGAGAGCTTCGTTCGAAAGAATGCTTCCCAGGGTGAAACGCGGAGTCACGGCTTCTTTTACAAATCCGAGGGGACCGACTCGGGACTGCTCGGGTTGCCGATCGCCCGATCCGGCCGGGCGGGGTATCGGCATCTTGTCGAGGATTCGGCCGCTGTCATATTCCTGAGGAATGAGCAGCTCGACTTCAAGGAGATCGGCGAACTCGGGGCACGCACCAGATCGACAAATGATGGCTGCGTCGCATCGTGTATCGATTGGTACGGCAACGCTCGTCCGCTATTCCTGCGCAACCGCATCTTCGCTTTGCTCGGTTATGAGATCGTCGAGGGCAGCATTGATGACGGTCGAATCCGTGAGACGCGACGCGTCAGCTTTTCTCCGGGCCGGATGGGTCGACAGAATGTGGAGTAGACGATAGTAAACGAGAGCGCGGGCCAAGAACCCGCGCTCCACACCCTATTCGGGCTTGGCCTGCGGCTCAAGCTCCGCGATCTTTTTCCGGTCGCTCTCCGCGAGCTGGCTCTTTCCCTGGGCATCATAAACTTCGGCCCGGTTTCGATACGCCGCAGAGAGACCGGGGTCGAGTTCGATCGCCTTCGTCAGATCGGCCAGCGCCATAAGAAACTCTCGCTTTAGAAAATACGCATGACCGCGATTGCTATAGGCCGGAGCGAAATCCGGGATTAGCTCGATCGACTTTGCATAATCCGCGATCGCGGCTTCCAGGCTACCTTTGGCCTTATGCGCATTGCCGCGATTGTTGTAAGCCCAGCCAAACTTCGGGTTGAGTTCAATTGCCTTCGTCAGATCAGCGATCGCAACGTCATGCTGCGCCTGGTTATATGAGATGGTCGCACGAAGATAATAGGGCCACGAATCCTTAGGTTCGAGCGCGATCGCACGATCGAGGTCGACCAATGCAAGCTTGTGATCGTTCTTGTGAAAATAGCTGGTCGCTCGTTCCACGTGTCCGACAGCGACGCCGGGCATCAATTCGAGCAGCTTCGTAAAATCCTGAATCGCCTTGTCATACTCTTTCACTTGATTGTAGGCCCGACCTCGCTCGTAATACCGTGCGGCGAACTTCGGATCGAGTTCGATGGCTTTTGTGTGGTCGGCGATCTCGCGCTCGAAGTCACGTTTTTCGCGGTATGCATGCGCCCGCGCCGAGTGGGTTGCGGGCAGCTTCGGATTGAGTTCGAGGGCCTTCGTAAAATCGGCGATAGCCGGCTCGTACGCTTTCTTCTGGAGTAGCCAGTACCCGCGGGCGTGATATTCATCGGCACGCTTCGGATCGATAGAAACCGCTTTGGTTAAATCGGCGATCGCCTTGTCGTAATCTTTTTCTGCGCCGTAGAGGTTGCCTCTCCTTGTATAGGCGTCGTACAGGAGCGGCCTCAGCTCGATCGCCTTCGAGTAATCCGCTATCGCCTGAGCGTTTTGCTTCTTGCCCTCGTAGGCGTTTCCCCGGTTGTAATAGGCCCACGCATATCTGGCATCGAGCTCGATCGCCCGATTGCAGCTGCGAAGCGCTTCGTCATACTGCTGCTGGCGGCGCTCAACGTAGCATTTCGCCTCGAACTCGGCAGCAGTGGCGGGTGAAGCCAATAACGCCTGAGCCGCCAGCATATCCGCCTTCCCTTTTTCCGGATCGCTGTTTCTGTAGTGAGCGGACGAGCGCAGACGAAGCGCGATCGCGTTGTTCGGATGCTTAACGATCTCGGCCGAAGTTTCCTGTATGACCACCTGTACGTTTTCGTAGACCAGCGTCTCCCACCGGACACGAGTGGAGTCGGTGACTGATTGCGCCGAGATGATCACGGTGCACAGAACGAGAATCATTACTTGCAGTATCGTTTTCATAGGCCGCACCCCGACCGATCCGTTTCCGGCTGAAGATACATCACAGGATCCGCGGTGATGTAGTCGAATAAGAACCACGCCCGGGTCTCTTTGAATTCCTTGCAGGGTGCCGTCGCTTTCGCGTACTTGGTCGTAAAGACCTCCTTGCCGGTGGCCGGGCACGTCCACGTAGCCGCGTAAACGTGGTCCTTGCGGCCATCGGGACTACACGTTAGCGTTCCCTTCGTTAGCTCCCATTTACAGGGACATTCGCCGACACCTTTGGAATCGCGGGCAGTGGACTCGGGCATGAAGTCTGGATCGTCGGGATTGAGACCGAATGGAAACTTGTCTATCGCGGCCCCATTCTTTTTGGTGAAGAGGCTAATGTCCGGAACCGGTGCTTCTCCAGGGAGGATATCCGTATCGTTGGGCTTCCCATCACAGTCGATATCCGCAGAGGCATTGCACGGATTCCCGGTCCGTGCCGCTTCGCGAAGAGAATCACAGCACACCTTGCTTCCTACCGAGTCACGGACATGCTCGCGAACGACGTCCATATAGGCACGGAGCATTAGATCATCGTGCGCCATTCGGAGTGTGCCTCGGAAGACCCGATAACCGCATATCGATACGGTAACGGCGCCGCGGTCGAGCGCGACGGCGGGTGCCTGAACGTCCTTGCAATCCGGCGGGCTGCCGAACCACGGTGTTGCGGGATCATGACATCCTTTTCCGGTGGGCGGTGAATCGTCTTTGCAAAACGGCTTCAGCGCGGGACAGATCTTGCCCGCTGCTTTCGCGTTACGACAGAGCTCTGCGATTCGGGCCGGAGGCTGCTCAGCGAGCACTGTTCCGCAGACATCGGCGGGAAGCGGCCCTCCAAAACATTCACCTGCCATCTGCGCCTCTTTCGGAAATATATTGAAAGAATTGAACGTCGAATCGCCACAGAAACACGTGCAGGCCGGTTTACGGTTTGGCTGCGGAAAATTCTGTTGCTGGCCTTCGGTCACCGGAACTCTCAGGAACAGTGGGATCACGACCGCGGTGCAGGCCAGGAGCAGGAATGCAATGACTCTCATCAGTCTCATCGGATGTTCCTCGGTTTTGGTTGTGGGTTGGTTCCTGACTTATACGTCCGATGGCGATGCCAAGTCAATTAATTTCTTCGGCGTGGGTTTTTCGGCCGTTTCAAATATCGGTGGATCTTTGCGGCTTAGCGGCCTTGCCAGAAAACCAAAAAGGTCTTCTCGCAAAGCCGCAAAAGTTCTTATCCCGAAAGCGGCGCCGGTAAAGAGAGAATTTCCGAGTAGGAAAAGAGGTTATTTGATCTTCTTCAGGCTTCCCTGCCCGCTTATCTGGCGATTTCCGGCGATCTGCTCGGCACGCGCAAATGCACGCAGGAAGTTTTCGCCGAGCACCTTTCGGACCTCCTGTTCGGTATAGCCCCGTCGCAGCATTTCATACGTCACGAGCGCCAGGTCCTCTGCTCCGTTCATCCCCGCGGGCAGGAATGGAACGCCGTCGTAGTCGGAACCGATGCCGATGATGTCGATCCCCGCGACCTGCTTGATATGGTCGATGTGATCCACGATGCGCTTATAGTCGGCGATGAAGATCGGGTTCTGGGCGAGCAGCTTCCGCTCTGCATCATTGAATCCCAGCGGATCGTTCGCGAACTGCTTCCGAAGCGCCTCGATCTGCGGCCGCAGGCGTGCCGCCCGCGCGTTCTCCTCTTCACTCGTGCGCTTATCCAGGAACGACGGATAGAAATTGATCATGATAACGCCCCCGTTCCGGGCAACACGCTTGAGAACGTCATCAGGAACATTCCGAGTGTGATCGTGAACACCCCGCGCCGATGAGTGCGATGCGATGATAGGAGCCGTCGTGATGTCGAGGACATCGTTCATGACCTTGACCGACACGTGTGAAATATCAACAAGCATCCCGAGCCTGTTCATCTCGCGAACGACCTCTTTACCGAAATCGGATAATCCGTTGTTCTTCGCTTCACCGCGATGTGCATCGGCCCAGTCATGCGAGACATTGTGGGTCAGGGTCATGTACCGGATCCCGAGACGATAGAAATTCCGCAGTGCGTAAAGTGAGTCCTCGATCGCGTATCCGCCTTCAATGCCCATCAAGGCGCAGATCTTGTTAGCCTTTTTCGC
>CAMLKY010000268.1 GCA_946480545.1 uncultured Acidobacteriota bacterium | reverse complement strand
CCCGCAACAGTGCCGATGTAACCTCTAAATCCTTCGTCGTTGGCCGCAGGGTACGTCGGCTCCCAGAAGGCGCCATCGACGTTTGTGTCTGGCACAAACTCTCCGATGAGGTAGTCGGCCCCGGCCGGCACGGTCAAACTCCACTCGCCGGATTCATCTGTTGTAGCCACCGTGATCGTCGTACCCTCGGCCGTGGTAAGAACAACCGCGATCCGCACACCCTCGAAGGCGACCTCGCCTTCGTCGAATGCCGAGTTCGCGTTTGCATCGTAAAACTTCTTTCCACTTAGAACTGCGGTCGGACAATCTTCGACGCACGGTGTTGGTGTCGGCGTCGGCTCAGGCGTCGGCGTTGGGGTCGGAGGCGGCTCGTATGAAACGGCACACGGTTCTGCCGATGCCGCACCGCTCGAATTGAAACAGAGATTCCCGAAGTCGAGATCGGTCTGATCACCGTTCGCGGTTCCAACATAGCCCTGAAACCCGTCGCCGTCTGGAGCAGGCGCCGTTTGCATCCAGGTCGAGCCCGGTTGCTCTGAGCCAGTGTTCGGTAAGAACTCGCCGACGTGGTACGCCGCCCCGGTTGGAACAACAATGCTCCAATTCCCGGATTCATCGGTCGTCACCAGATTTGTCGATGTCACTCCACCCGCGGTGACCTCAATTGAGATATTCACGCCCTGGACGGGACCTTCTCCGGCATCGAAAAGTGCATTTCCGTTTGCGTCGTAGAACTTATGACCGCTCAACGTCGAATCGGGGTTGCAGTCGGTGCACGGAACAAAAACAACCTTAAAGTTATCGGTCTTCGCGTCACTGTTCTTGAAGTTGATGCGCATGCCGTCCGACGCAACACTTGTATTTGATGTCTGCCGGATCAACCAGACCTTATATTCACCGCCGCTGTTCGTTGTGTCGGCAAAAGGAGCCAATTGGACAGGCGTTGAGCCGTTGGAAGAATTCGGGATGCCGGTCGCGTGTTGGCAGGCCGGCCCTTCGGCGGCGGCGACCTTTCCGGCGGCTACTAACAACTGCCGGCAAACAGCCGGATCCGTCGATAGCAGGGTCGCGCCACTCGGATTGGTCACTTGAAAATAATAAGTCCCGTCGGGCAGGCCTTGGATATCCTCATTTTGCGGTCCACCGTTGATATAGACAGCTTCCTTGGTTGCATACTGGTTCTCATTGACGGCAGATCCATTGAAGGTCGAGGTATAAATGGCACCGAACATGCCGGCCGCTAAGGAATTGATTTGAAAGAAATAAATACTCAGGAAGCCGGCGGCCGCAAGAGTAATTAAGGTCATGGTTGTTCTGGGCTTTATCTTAAAGATGGGCATAAGTGTGTCTCCTTTTCTTCGCGCGAATATAGATCGGTCATAAGTGCCAGGATCGTAAAAAGACCAGAATTGAGTCGCTTCAGAGTGAAATGTATTTGTAGTTACGGCTGTTGACGCAACGTGGAGTGAGGATTTGCTGATTTTTACGGAATTGTTTGGAAGGCAAGAAAAAAGAGCGCGCGGGATCGGGGTTGAGTTGTGATCGTTAGACCAGTAGCCGGCGGTCAATCCGCCGGATCCAGCATCGGTATGGTCACGTGGTTTGTTTTCGCAAACTCGATCGCTTCCTCATAGCCCGCATCGGCGTGACGGATGATGCCCATACCCGGATCGGTTGTGAGGACTCGTTCGATGCGGGCGGCCGCCTCCGCCGCCGTGGTGCAGCGAAACCCAGGTCGCGCCGCCCGCCACGTTGATCATCGCGTTGAGGTAGACCCAGTCAGCGATCGCGTCGGAACCGTCCTTCATAGCCTCGGTCTCGCGATTCGGGCTTGCGACCGATCCGCAGTCGAGGTGATCGCGGCCAATTACGATCGGGGCTTTTAACTCACCTGATGCGACCATCGAGTTCAACTTTAACCCCGCCTTCGCACGCTCGCCGTAGCCGAGCCAGCAGATACGCGCGGGAAGGCCCTGGAACTCGACCTTGTCCTGCGCCATGGTTAGCCATCGCGAGAGGTGATCGTCATCAGGGAAGAGATTCATGATGGCCTCGTCGGTCCTATAGATATCTTCTTTGTCGCCTGAAAGGGCGACCCAGCGAAACGGGCCTTTGCCTTCACAGAAGAGCGGCCGGATATACGCCGGCACGAATCCGGGATAATCGAACGCGTTCTCGACCCCGTTGTCGAGCGCACGCTGACGGAGATTGTTGCCGTAATCGAAGACAACGGATCCGTGTCTCTGGAACTGCAGCATCGCTTCGACGTGACGAGACATCGAATCCATCGCACGTTGTTCGTACTCTGCCGGATTCGCCTTTCTCAGCTCGGCGGCCTGTTCGACGTTGAGGCCGACTGGAATATAGCCGTATAGCACGTCATGCGCGCTGGTCTGATCGGTTACGACATCGGGGATGATCTCGCGCTCGAGCAGTCGCCAATGAACTTCGGCCGCGTTACCGAGCACCGCGATCGACCGCGGCTCCCTGTTCTGTATCGCTTCCTCTGCCAGCTCGATAGCGTCGTCCAGGTCTCGTGCCTTCATGTCGATCTGTTTGAGCTGCAATCGTCGCTCGATGCGCCACGGATCGACCTCGACGAGCAGGCCGACGCCTCCGTTGAACGTTATAGCCTGCGCCTGCGCGCCGCCCATCTCACCAAGGCCGGCCGTAAGGACAAGACGACCGGCAAGCGAGCCCCAGCCGTGTTGGCGTGCCAGCGATCCGAATGTCTCGTACGTACCTTGAAGAATCCCTTGCGTTCCGATGTAGATCCACGAACCCGCGGTCATCTGGCCATACATCATCAGTCCCTGGCGCTCGTATTCGTCGAACTGCTCCTGGGTCGCCCAGTGGGGAACGATGTTGGAATTGGCGAGTAGCACACGCGGTGCATCGGCATGTGACTTGAAAACACCGACTGGCTTCCCGGATTGGATGAGCAGCGTTTCGTCCTCGTTGAGTTCGCGTAGGCTGCGGAGGATCGCATCGAAAGACTCCCAATTTCGCGCTGCCCGCCCACGACCGCCGTACACGATCAGGTTGTCAGGGTCGAAAGCGACGTCCGGATCGAGATTGTTCTGGATCATTCGGTACGCGGCTTCGATCAGCCAGTTCTTGCATGTTAATTCGCTCCCGGTCGGGGCTTTTACGATCCTGCTCATAGGTTACGAGATATGATATCCGTGCAGCCCGACCCGGACAAAAACGTGCTAACATCTTTCCGAAATTTCATCCGAGGTAATCATCAATGAGAATTAGAATTTCGATCGTCACCGTTTTTATACTTGCGGCTTTTGCGTCGAGCGCGTTCGCGCAGGCCAAGGATACCCCGATCACAAATCCCGCTTACGACGCCGCCTTGGCGAAGAAGCTCGGCGGCAACGACGGCGGCATGCGCAATTATGTATTAGCGATCCTGAAGACCGGGCCAAACGACGCTGCCATCAAGGGAGAGGAAAGAACGAAGCTCTTTCAGGGACACTTCTCAAACATCGGTCGGCTCGCGGACGAGGGTAAGCTCGCGGTCGCAGGCCCGTTCGGCAAGAACGATAAGACGTTTCGGGGGCTATTCATCCTGGCGGTAGCAACGGTTGAAGAAGCGAAAGCACTCACCGAAACCGATCCGGCCGTAAAGGCCGGCATCTTCGTGGTCGACTACACGCCGTGGTTTGGTTCCGCGTCACTGATGGCGACACCGGAGATTCACAAGAAGATCTCGAAGACGGTGAATTGATCGGCATTTCACTCCGCCTTTTATAGTTTGTCGGTGATGTCAGCGGTCGCGCTCAACCATCGAGTGCAGGCACCACCTTCCTTTGGCCCTTTTCAGCATCCGACTTCGTGGACGTTCGTGTGAGTTCGCCTTCCACCGGCATCCGAAACGGCCTGGAACCACTAACTCACACGAACGACCACGAAGATCAGGCATTCAACCTAGGCATCCACCCGGGGATACATAAGGACCCTGAACCTAAACAGCCAAGGCCAGTTCTTCACTTCATCGAGATCACTAAATGCTGCGGCATCGGCGACAGCGCGATGTGCTCATTTCGCGAGAAGCCGGCGGCCTCGAACATGGCTCGCAACTCGGCAAGTGTATACGCGTCGCCCGCAGGCGTTGCGGCGAGCATGACGAGCGGAAACAATGCCTCGGCCGGCGGTGATATCCGATCATCGTTCGGAATAAACTCCAGCGTCACGGCCTTACCATCCGGCTTGAGTGCCGTATTCACTTTCCGCATGAACTGCGTACACGTCTCGGCGTCGAAGTGATGAA
>CAMLKY010000267.1 GCA_946480545.1 uncultured Acidobacteriota bacterium | reverse complement strand
CGTGTTGTTGTTTGCGGTATCGAATCTTCTGTTTCCGTACCGGTCGATCGAGAAGGTCTGCTTCCACGTCTGAGTCCCACCTATCGTCTCCGCCGCCGACTGAATGCGGTTGAACGAGTCGTAAGTGTAGGTCTGGACTGCCGTGAAGGTAGGATTCAGGCCGACCGCCGGAACGGTGATCTTCTGCTCGCGCATCGAGCCGTTGTTGTCCGTCTGGACACCCGATGCGACCGTCGAGGGCCAAACACTGTCAGAGACAATTTAACTGCCACATCGTACCTATCCACTCAATCGCGCCTCTGGATAACCGAGTTCAAGCCCGGGGCGATCCTTTCATAGCCATAAGCGGCCGGTCGGGTCCAAATTACATCCGATCGCGCTACCTGACGCGGATGAAGAGTCGGAGTGTGGAACCGTCTTTGAGACAGTAATCACTAACCTTCTTTGACTCGTGAAGTTCTTCGTCGCTCCTCGGGTCTACTAAATAAAAGTAATCTCCGTATCTCTCAACGTAGGTTCGATCTGGAAAGTTTTTTCGCACTTCCACCAGAACTTCCTTAATCAATGAACTATCCTGCACCTGGATTTCAAATCGCCTGTACTCTTCGTACTTTCCGGCAATCAGGGCTCCGGATGTAATAATCAATTTGACTCTACTTGGAGTCGTTACTTTGTAGTCGCCAATAGGACCGACGACAACCGAAGTACTCTCATTGTCGGGCAGTATCGTCGTGCCGAGGACGTTAAGAGCAGACGACATCATCATGAAAAAGGTTGTTACAAGCGCGAAGGATCGTCCGCAAGAAATTGGTCTAAGCATAAACCCAATACCTCCATATAGATTATCTAATTCGTGTCGGCGTTGGCCGAGGATAGAGAGACAGGCAAGTTGATATATTTATATTTACGTTACCAAACGCCGAGCTATGCCTTAATAATATTACACTTAGCGTTGTCGGTTGCTTCAGCGTTATGGCAGAGCTCGTCGATATCGACAAACCCTCGGGCGTTCCGATTGTAGTGTTCGGTATCACAGATCCAGGCCCTAGGGTGATCGAATAAAGAGTCGGGGGTTTCGGCCCTCCCGCTGCCATCGCGTCGATCGCGTCACCTTGATCCTCACTATCCTTGAGGATATTCCCGATGAATTCTCCAGACCACATTGCGTAAAAGGTAACATAAACACCTTTAGGGACGACTGTCGTCCCGTCGCGCATGTCAAACCAGCCGTGCCCAGAATAAACAACCTGCGAAGCGTCGGCTGGAAACCTCACCTGCTGATCCTGGAGCATTTTGTTATGTACTGCTAACTCGAAGATCCACCGATTCCAGTGAGGACTGACATCGCTATCACCATCTTCAACAACACTTCCGTTATAGTCCTCTACGCTGAGAGTGGAGCTCCCGAATTTTTCATTTACCGATCTAATAATGCTCCACATTAAATCCACTTGGCCGCTGTCTACTGCCGATTGTGCCCTGTTGCGCAAGATGCTAATCGCAACGCGCTTATCGTATTTCGCTTCGGCCCCGGCGATATGAGAGCTTCCGATACCGCCATCGTTCGCACAGTTACCCTTGTCGGCTCCGCATCCACCAGCCATAAGGCCGAGCGGATCGGTAAATTTATAAGGAGAATTCAATGCGTAACTGTACCGATTAAGAGTCTGCGGATTACGGATCGTCGCGCTCGCCGTCAGCGGATCAACGCTCGTAAACCTTCCGTGGCCGGTGTTGTAGTACCTCGCCTGTGCGAACTGCAGCCCCGACCCGCCATCCTTCTGATAGCCGGTGTAATCCTGCCGCACATTCGGCAGGTCGTATCCGTTGCCGTTCGCACCGCCTTTTCGATAGTTCGGCGTCACAACCTCCTCACCGAATGCCGTATAGTCCTTCCTCGAAACAACCGTACCGAACTGGTCAGTAACCACCCTCGGGCTTCCCAGGTGATCGGTTGTCAAATAACTCACCTTCGCCTGTGCTTGCGGCACGACGGTCGTCGAGTACTCGGCCGCGAGTTGACCAGCAGCATCGTAAACGAAGATCGTAACTTCCGTGCCGACGACCTTCTTCACCCTACGGCCCTCGCCGTCATAATGATAGGTCGCGTCAGGCGTCGTCGTCTGGTTGGATGCAGAGAAGAACTCTCTCTGATGGCTCTCGGCGTCGTACGAGAATCTCTGTCCTGTGAAATCTTTCGTCAGCGACCCGTTCGCGTCATAATCGTAATCGATTGATCCGCCGCCCACCTGATCTTCCTTCAGCCGGTTGTCGGACGTGTTGATCTCAGGATTGCAGATGGATGCATCGCAGCCTGCAATGGTGGTCGTGTTGTTGTTCGCAGTATCGAATCTTCTGTTTCCGTACCGGTCGATCGAGAAGGTCTGCTTCCAGGTTTGAGTCCCGCCTATCGTCTCTGTCGCCGACTGAATGCGGTTGAACGAGTCGTAAGTGTAGGTCTGGACTGCCGTGAAGGTAGGATTCAGGCCGACCGCCGGAACGGTGATCTTCTGCTCGCGCATCGAGCCGTTGTTGTCCGTCTGGCCCACTGTGTTGTATTTGAACTCGAGCTTGAGAAGGTTCTGCGTCTCCGGCGTCGAACCCAGACCGATCTGCGTGACCTGTTGCCGCTGCGAATCGTACTGGGCGGTCTCCCAGTGCCCGTTGCCGAGCTGCATCTTTGTCACCGCACCCGACGAGTTGTAGCCGAAGCCGTCCGCGTAGCTCCAGTAACCGTGATTCGCGTTCTTCTTGCTCTGCACCTGCGACAACTCGCCATCGGCGTTGAGGGTGTTCTTCACGACACGCCCCGAAGGATACGTCTGCTCGATCAACGCACCCGAGAGGTTGTATGTATAACCGAAGTTGTAGGTTTGTCCGTCCGTGATCTGCTGGCTCGCCGTCAGACGTCCCATCGAATCGAATGCGATGTTGTTTGACCTCGAAACCGACGACTTCACGCCGGTGGTCTTACCCTTCACGCTGCCGGTTGCCGTTTGAGCAGTATCGTTTATGTCGAGGTACTTGCCGTCGTAGTAGAACTGCACATCAGGCGTCGAGTCGGAGTAATTGCGAGTTGTCAGACGATTCAGGGCGTCGTACGTCCCAGTGATAGAGATGTTCCTCGCATCCGTCGTCGTCTCGATGTTCCCGTTATCGTCGAATGTATATTTTACCGACCACTGAGTATTGCCGGTGATCGGATCGGTCGCGACGAACGCCGTGTTGGCGTCCTGCTCGGGCTGCTTCGCAAACAGGACTCGCCCGAGCGAGTCGTACATGAAGTGTCGGCTTTGCTCGCCCTGAACTGTCTTTCGCAGATTGCCGAGCGGATCGAACGTGTAATCCGTCGCAAGGTTGAGCCCGTCAGGGTCTTCGATGACGCGGACCATGTTGCCGAATGCGTCGGTGATCCCTCTGCGCTTCTTGCCGGCCTGATCGGTTACCGTCTTCGTTGTCCCGATCACGCCCGACGTCGACAACCCATACGCGACCTGCACGTCGTCGGTGTCAGGTGAAATAACTTTTTTTGTCCTGCCAAGGTCGTCGTACTCCGGCGTGGTCCACTGTTTTGTCTCGCCGGCACGGTACGGATTAGTCGAACGCTCGACGCGCCCCATCTCGTCGTACTCGGTTTCCGTGAAGACGTTCCCGTGCGAATCGACCTTCTCGGTCAGATACGCGCGGCCCACCCCGTCATAGTGCGAGATCGCCTCGCTCCACTTATCCGGGTCGATCTGCGTCCTGACCTTCACCCATCGAGTAGAAGAGGACGTACCGGCCCCGTACGCGGTAATGGTCTGAAGACCGTTCGGCGCCGTCACCTTTCTCAAGCGAAGCAGCGCATCGTTGTACTCCATCGTCGTCGTCTGCCCATTCGCGTCGGTAGTGGTCAAAGGTAGGCCGGTCGTGGTGTCGTAACTCGTGCTTGTCGTGAATGCCGTGTTCGAAGCGTGGGCGCCGGTCGAATCAGGTATGGGTGATATGACCTGAAGCGGGAACGCATGATGGGTCGTATCATACACGGTCGTCGTGACGAAGCCTCTCGCGTCGGTCGCTTCGACGCGGTTGCCCCACTGGTCGAACTTGGCCCGCGTTATCAAATACGCATTCGGGTTCGTGTCCGCACCCTTTGTGCTGTCCCAGGTCCGCATCGTCGTCGGCAGCCCGCGAGTGGTGCCGCTCGGCACGTATCCCGCGTCGTCGTAACCCATCTCACTCCGAGAGACGACGGTGGTGCCGGAGCCCGCGAAAACTGTGACCGAGATGGGAAGCCCAAGGATGTTCGCATCTCGGTAGGC
>CAMLKY010000266.1 GCA_946480545.1 uncultured Acidobacteriota bacterium | reverse complement strand
GCCGCAAGCTCACCACCTCGCCGTGCATCTTTCCACGCTGTCGGGACGGCTGCGAAAGTGGAGCACCCTGCGGGCCGATCGGCGAATTCTGAAATCCCGGCGGAAGCCCCGCGGCCGAGTTCGGAGCACCGCCCTGCGGATTCTGATTGTTCTGTTGGCCTGACGGGCGCTGGTCGGCGTCGGACGGCTCAAGCTCGACCGAGCTAACGATAACAAAATCACCGCCGGTCTCGATCTCACGGATAAAGCGACGGATATTCTGATACGACCCTTCGACCGTCGTCGTCACGTACATGCCCGGGAAAAGGCTTCGATACTTATCGCGGCCACGCTCCTCGTCGCTTTGAACGCCCGTGTCCTGTGTCACCGTTTCAAGCGGCGTGTAGTCGGGACCGCTCGTGTTCACGAGGCCATGACCCTGGATAAGAGCATTGAGACGCTGGTAGAGCGATGTGCGGCCGTTTGCCGCAACCGGCAGATTCCGTGCTTCGAAATCGTCGACACTCGACATCAGTTTTGCGACATGCGTTTCGGTGTTCGTGATCTCGCCGTATTTGGCTCGGGCCGATATCAGTTCGCGTTCGAGGCGGTCGCGCTCGGCACGGTTGTGCTCGAGCTCGCGGTTGGCCGGGATCACCAGGAAGATGTAGATCAAGACCACCGTCAACACGGCAAGCATCGCGAGCCCGGCGGTGATCAGCTCGGGCTGGCCCCACATTCCGCCGTAAACTTTTCTCGGCCGGTTGACCGGGACAACGTCGATTCGCGGTTCCTTGTCGATGACGATCGTCTCGTCCTCGGTTAGCATCACCGTACGGTCAGGTTCATCGACAACGACCGTCCCGTCGCGCGTCTCACCGTACTCGTTAACGAGAATTTCCGATTCGTTATTCTCCGGTAGGTTTGTTTGATCGAGAGGTTTTTCGTTCATTACTGCTGGCCTCCCTCGACCGTCTGTGCGATCTCGTCCTGCGATGTCGGCGCGTAGCCGTATGCCGGTGTGTAAATAATGCTGAGCGTGTACTCGGAATACGTCAGGCGATCGTTCTCCTGACGGTCCTGACCGCGGAGCTCGGCCTGGAACAGTCCGGAGTTCTGCATATTCGCGATCATCGTTGCGACGCCCTGATAGTCACGACTCAGTACCCCGAAATCGAGCTGGGCCTTTACGCGGTCGCCGTCCTTGTAGACGTTCACGACAGCTATCCGCGATGCGCTCACGCTTCCCGGCATCACGGCCTCAAGATCCGCAAAAAGCCTCGACCAGCCAAAAGTCTTGTTCGCTACAAGCTTGTGCGAGGCAACGAGGATGCTCTGTTGTTCAGGGGTCAGTTGCTGCTGGACTCGCTGGCCGCGACCTTCAAGCTCCTTTATCTCGGTCTCCATCTGCTGGATCTGGCTTGCCGCAAGCTCATCCTGTGCGGTTGCACGGTTTAGCTGCGAGAAACATAGTAATCCGCCCGAGACCGCCAAGCCCACGAGCAGAAGAGAGATCAGGTATGGAGTAGTCCTGTTTCGAAACGGCCGCGTGGCCAAATTTAGTTTGGTGATCACGATCAAGTAAAGCTACTGCAAAATTTACGGTCGGAAGCCCGGATGCGCGAAAAACAGCTTACCACGAAAAAAATTCCTTGTCTTTCACGGGGTCTTTGATGCAAAAGTTGCAAAAAAAGTTACTCCCTACGTGATGGCAGCTTGCGATTTAAATCGTCCTGGCTCAGGTCTCTGTAAGTACAGATGCGGTTTCTTCCCTCGCGTTTTGCCCGGTAAAGCGCCGAGTCCGCCATCTCTACCAATTCGATCGGGTCGAGCGAGTCGTTCGGGAATGAGGATATGCCGATACTGATCGTGACATGATGCGTTTCGACGGGCTTTCCCGTACGAACTACCGTGAAATCCTGGGATTCGATTACCGACCTGATACGCTCGGCAGCGATCAGGGCCTGCGGCACGTCGGCGTCGAGCAGGAATGCCGCGAATTCCTCGCCGCCGAACCGGGCTGCCGCATCGCCGCTGCGCATAATGCCGATGATCACACCGCCGATCTCTTCGAGTGTCTTGCTTCCTGTCAGATGGCCGTAGGTGTCGTTCACATTCTTGAAATGATCGACGTCCATCATCAAAACGCAGAATGGCCGGTCTTCCGCTTTTGCACGTGCGGATTCGCGTCGGAGCTCCGAGAAGAATGAGCGGCTCGACAGCAGCCCGGTCAGATCGTCGTGGGATATGAGGCGGTGTATTTGCTTTTGGTACTCGCGGTCGATCTCATCCAGCAGGTCGAATCTTAGGATGTGCTCGCCAATCGTGATCTTGTCACCGTTCTGGAGCACTTCCTGATCGACTTTTTGACCGTTCAGGAGAATGCCGTTGCGTGAGCCGAAGTCGGTCAGCACATATTCAACCTCATTCGAACCGTTGATCACCTGAGTTATCTTCGCGTGCCGACGTGAGACTTTTGTGTCGTTCACACGCACATCGGCTTCCAGCGCCCGGCCTAGTATCACCTCTTCACGCTCGAGCGGGATGGGTACAGCGATCAGCTCACCACTCAGGAAAACGAGCGCAGGGCGGAGATCGCGTTTCATTCGTCCGGGTTTTATCATAGGGGCGGAGGCGAGGTGAAGGTGGGGACTCCGGAAAATAGAATAGCGTACTACGGCCTCTAATTTCCAGAAGTTTTTGGACTTCCGAGCGAATCCCGCCGCCCCCGGTGACCCGACGCTTTTCGTTATTCTTCCGGCATCTAATAACATTGAATCGACGTGAAGATCCTGATTGTAAAACTCGGTGCGATAGGCGACATAATCCATACGCTCCCGGTGCTCGCGGCGATTCGGGCCGAGATGCCGGACGCCGAGGTCTCATGGGTCGCCGAGAGCCGGTCAGCCGAGATACTTCGCGAAAATCCGTTGATTCACAATCTTATCGAGGTCGACACCCGCTCACTCCGGAGCGGACGGACGTTCGATAAACTTCTCAGCGACCTTTCAAAGCAGGTCAAGGACCTTCGCCGGTTGTCATTCGACACGGCTATCGATCTCCAGGGATTATTGAAATCCGGCATGATCTCAAAGCTGTCCGGAGCCCGAAAGCGCTGGGGGTTCTCACGAGCGGGGCTACGTGAGCCGGCCGCAAGGGTTTTCTATACGAACACTGTCGACGTCCCGCCGGGCAACCATGTAATTCATCGAAACCTGACGTTGGCCGGAACAGCACTCGGCTTGAGAAACATCGTTGCCCCGCCTGCGTTTCCGATATCCACCGGATTGGAGCACAAAGCAGAGGCCGCCTCGATAATCGCCCGTGCAGGCAGCGACTTCGCGGTTCTGAATCCGGCCGGAGGCTGGGTCACTAAACTTTGGCCGGCGGAGAATTATGGCCGCCTCGCAGACCTCATCTGGGACAAGTTTCGCATCTCATCAGTTATCGTTACCGGTCCTGCCGAATCGGAATTGGCGGCTCGCGCCGTCGCAGCCAGCCGGGCCGGGAAGGTCATTGCGACGGAACCGAGTCTGAAAGGATTCTTCGAACTTGCGGCTCAGGCGCGGATCTACGTCGGCGGCGATACAGGCCCTACGCATCTTGCGATCGCTTCAGGGGCGCCGGTCGTGGGTATTTTCGGTCCTACCGAATGGTGGAGAAACGGAAGCCTTCGTGTCGATGACGTTTGTGTCGAGCGTACGGATATCGGCTGCCATCGACGGACCTGCAGTAACTGGATCTGTATGGAGATCGCGCCTGAGTCGGTGCTTGATGCTGTAGGTCGGCGGTTGGAAGCGGCCGCTGCGGTCCGATCAGAAGAAGTCGCGGGTCCGGGGGTCTGAATTAATATTGCGCCCCTGGCGGTTTGAATACGATATAATCTAAAAAAACAAAAAGCCGGCCCGACCTGCCGCTAAATTGTGTTGCTATGAAGTTTTTAGCTCTAAGAATCCTCAGTGTCTCGGTAATCGCGTTGGCTTTGTGTCTTTCCGTGATCGGACAGAGCAATGGCTCTACGGCTCCGAAATCCACCCCCTTCATTGACGGCGAGACGCTGACTTACGAGGGCAAGATCAGCAAGATAATTCGCGGGATCGCGGTGGCGGACATGACGCTGACGCTCGCAAAAGCGCAGAACGGCGAGGACTATCTGGTAAAGGCAGAGGCCCGGTCAAAGGGCACGCTGCTCAAACTGTTTCGATTCAGCTTTCTCCAGCAGATGCAGAGCAGCATCGATTCGGACAGCTTTCGAGCCTTGAAGACGGTCAAGCACGATGTTCAGAAAGAGCGCGTTCGGAACAGCGAGGCGCTATTCGATTACGGCGAGC
>CAMLKY010000265.1 GCA_946480545.1 uncultured Acidobacteriota bacterium | reverse complement strand
CGTTGAAATTGATTACTGATTACTAGATGGACAATCTTAGAAAACTTATTCGCGAGGTACCCGACTTTCCAAAGCCGGGTATCAATTTTTACGACATCACAACTCTTCTCAAGGACCCGACCGGTCTCGAGGAAACTATCGACGCCCTCACGGAACAGTGCCGCGGTATGAACATCGACACTGTCATCGGTGTCGAGTCGCGCGGCTTTATCTTCGCCACGCCGCTCGCCTACCAGCTCGGGGCAGGCTTTGTTCCGGTACGAAAGCCGAAAAAACTGCCGGCCGAGAAAGTGTCGGTATCTTACGACCTCGAGTACGGTCAGGACACGCTCGAGATGCACAAGGACGCTGTCGGCGAAGGACACCGCGTCCTGATCGTAGACGACCTGCTCGCTACCGGCGGCACGGCGCGGGCCGTAGTTGACCTTGTTGAGGGTCTCGGTGGTAAAGTCGAGGGTCTGCTTTTTGTTGTTGAACTGAACTTCCTTAAGGGACGCGAAAAGTTTAACGGTTATAACGTGCAGTCGTTGATAAGTTACGATTCGTAATAGCAGATTAAGTCGTCGACCACCATTACGGTCCCGTAGCTCAGTTGGATAGAGCGTCCGCCTCCTAAGCGGAAGGCCGCTGGTTCGAATCCAGCCGGGACCACGATTGGTTTGCCGCGTTGAGATTAATCCCTCATGCACTTCGTTTTGTGTCATTATTAGTTCATTCGTTTTCGCATTAAGTAAAACCTCCTGAGTTCAAAGGGCGGTGATTCTTCGACCCACCCGAAGTATTGCTCGCAGCCTCCTATGATTATTCCGACAGAGCCGATTGGCAGCATTCCCCGACCGCCTGAGCTGATCGACGCCATTATCAAATCCGCCGGTAACGAAACCCCGTCGCTTGATGTTCTTTACGACGAAGCGGTAAGGGATACGATCAAGAGATTTGAAGAGACCGGCTCGCCGGTAATCACGGATGGCGAGCAGAGAAAGTATCACAACTTCTGGACCTACTCTGTCCAGGGCCTGCCAAACACGGCTGCTGATGGTTTTCGAATTCCGTTTTCCGCTGGGCACGAACGACGAATGCTCCGGCTTACGGCTGGTCCGTTCAAGTATCACCGGCGCGCCGATACGTATCTCGATCAGGCGCTCCAATATTCGAACGTTCCGGTTAAGCAGGCGGTGATCTCGCCCTCGGCGTTGAGCCTGATGTACCCGGCCGATGAGATCGAGGGTTATTCGCGCGATCGTTTTATTGAAGATCTTCTGAACGAGCATGAAACGGAGATCCGCAATTGCTTCAAGAAGGGCGCGTACAAGGTTCAGATCGACTTTACCGAAGCCCGGCTTGCCGTAAAGATCGATCGTTCGGGCCGGCTTCTGCGAAGCTTTATCGATCTGAATAATTTAGCGTTGTCCCGCTTCTCAGCGAGCGAACGCAGCCGCATCGGTATTCACACATGCCCCGGCGGCGATCTCGACTCGACCCATAGTGCCGATGTCGATTACTCGGAGCTTCTGCCCAGCCTGTTTGAACTTCAGGCTGGCAATTTCTATATAGCGTTGGCGGGCGAGAAAGACCGGAAACGGATCCTGAGGAGTATCCGCGAGAACATGAAGCCCGACCAGTTTATTTTCGTCGGGGTCGTGTCACCGATCGATCCACGTATAGAAAAGCCTGAAGAGGTACGTGACCGGACTCTGGAGGCGGCAGAATATATACCGCTCGACCAACTGGGGACGACAGATGATTGCGGTTACGCTCCGTTCTGCGATGACACGTCCACCAGCCGGGACACCGCCTTTGCAAAGATCCGCGCGCGTGTTGCGGGAACAAAGCTTGCTTCGGACGTTCTTCAAGGGGGTGTATGAGCTCGAGTGATTCCGAGGAAGAGGTACTGCGCGTAGTTGCGCAGCAAAACGCGAAGAGCATCCTGATGGCCCGCCAGCGGGTGGAACAGGAACTTATACAAGCGAAGGAAGCGCTTGAGGTAAAGAATCAGGAGCTCGCGCAGCGTGCCGAGGATCTCAGACACGTCGCGGCAAAGCTGTCAGATGCAGATAGCCGAAAGGATGAGTTTCTGGCCATGCTGGCGCACGAGCTTCGCAATCCGCTTGCGCCGATCCGCAATACCCTGCATGTTTTGCACTCAACCGAACGAGATCCGGAACGACTTGCTGCCATCGAGATGATGGAACGACAGGTCGGCCAGCTCGTTCGTCTTGTCGATGACTTGCTGGATGTGAGCCGGATCAGCCGGGGAAAGATCGATCTTCGCCACGATCTTGTCGATCTGACCGGCATTATCAACGACGCGGTAGAAGCTGCCCGTCCATCATGTGACGCCGGCGGCGTTGAGCTTATCGTGCACGCGTCGGCCGATCCAATAGTAGTGCTGGGCGACGCGACAAGACTGGGGCAAGCCATTGGAAATCTCATCAACAATGGTTGCAAGTTCACCGAGGACGGGGGCCGGATCCACGTCACGCTCGAAATCGAACGAGATCAGGCGGTCGTAAAGGTCCGTGACACGGGAATAGGTATTGATCCCGCCCAGCTCCCTTATATTTTTGATCTGTTCGTCCAGGCCGATACATCACTCGAACGGCGTATAAGCGGTCTCGGGATCGGATTGACCCTGGTTAAGAACTTGATCGAGAAGCATGGCGGAAGCGTGCAGGCTTTTAGTGCGGGACTTGGAGAAGGCGCAGAGTTTGTCGTGCGGTTGCCCCTCGCGGATGCCGCGAAGGTGCCGGCGACCGATCGGGTACGAGCTAAATGTGGCAAGGCATCAAAGACGCGCCGCATACTCGTAGTAGACGACAATATCGATTCAGCAGAGTCCCTGACGCTACTTCTTGGGATGTTTGGACACGAAGTCCGAATGGTCCACGACGGGCTGACGGCTGTAGATACTGCGGCGTCATTCCGTCCCGACGTGGTTCTGCTCGATATCGGTTTGCCCGGACTCAACGGTTATGAAGCGGCTCAGAGAATAAAAAGCGAAGACTGGGCAAAAGATATCGTCCTGATTGCGTTGACCGGGTGGGGCCAGGAGGATGACCGCCGCCGTTCCAAGGAAGCCGGGTTTAATTACCACCTCGTTAAACCGGTCGATCCGGTAGATCTTACCAAGCGTCTCGATGATCTCGACGCGTGACCGTAATCGGCCGATCTTCGAAAAAATGCGGCCTGGAGCCGTTTATGCTCTGTAAAAAGGGAAAAGATTTCGAGATTTGTGGAAGCCTGAGTCGAATAAAGCTTTCTATTAATTGAACGGAAATAAACGGTGATCAAGCACAGTGGCAGACATTACTGACACCTGTACGCCGTCGGTCTCTATTCATAACCTCCGATTTATCGCACGGAAACCGCATTTCAACTGAATGCGGTTTTTGGTTTTGCGCCAGACCTTTTTGCTGGTCCATCTGAAAAATTCAGCGGTGAGAGCGCCCGCTTTTAGTCAACACCCTTTTTATTTCCGAGCGATTATGGCAAGTTAAAAACATGCAAAAGATCGTAACCGCGGAGGAGATGCGCGACATCGACCGTCTTACTTGCGAACGCTACGGTATTCCGCCGCTGCTCTTGATGGAAAACGCCGCGCACGCCGCGAGCCGCGTGATCGTCGAAAAACTCGGCGGATCCGCCGAGGGTAAATCCGTCCTTATCCTGTGCGGGAAGGGTAACAACGGCGGCGACGGAGCCGCCCTTGGAAGGATTCTCTGGCAGCAGGGGGCGGATGTCGAGGTGTGCCTGTTCGGCCTTACGACCGATACGAAAGATGAGGCACGGGTCAACTTCGATATCCTGAAGAGTATCTCTGAAGACGAGGGATTTGAACTTACCCAGTCCGATCTGGCGTTTGAAGAGATCACGAGTCTCGAGGATTGGCTCGACTACGACAGTCTCAATTTCCACTGCGACGATCCGGACGTTCTTGTAGACGCCCTTTTCGGTACCGGTCTTGAGCGTCCGCTTGATGGTGTCTTTGAGCAGGTCGCGGCGTTCATTGATGCTTTCTCGGATCCGGATTGCGAATCGGGGACGCTCGTCGTATCGCTCGACATGCCATCGGGTTTGAACTCCGACACCGGTGAGCGGATCGGGCCGAACCCGCGTGCGCATGTAACGGTGACGTTCAGCGCACCGAAGCTCGCTAACGTGCTGCCGCCGGCGGCGAATTGTAATGGCGAGCTTCATGTCGCGAATATCGGATCACCGTGCAACCTCATAAACGACGCCACCTCGCAGACGTTTGTCGCCGACCGTGATGATGCTGCCCGCTGGCTCGCCCGCCGCGCCTGGGATCGCCGCGCCGAGTTCGTC
>CAMLKY010000264.1 GCA_946480545.1 uncultured Acidobacteriota bacterium | reverse complement strand
GGCACGGCCTGTGTCATGAAAGTCGGCCGCTGAATTATGCGGATTGAAGAAAAGACGCCGGCTGGCCGGTATCAGAACAGGCCCGATTGAAATATCAGGAGCCACCCGGCCACGATCGCGAAGATCACCAGCCCTAGGTCGTTCATCTCAAATTGTCTTTCTCGCCTTTCCATCGCTTTTTCCTTCGCAAGGAGCGTTCCTAAAATGTCACGCGAATTAGACGGGCATTTCGTATCAATTTTGCAAAGAGCTAAGTGAAACGATTTCAACTTTTCTGTCGCTCAGAAGCGAGTTGACGGGCGGAAGGCGGCAACCGCGCGGAAGTGTAGGCGGGTGATCAAAGTGAACGATTATCTGTCATCAGCTATTAGAAAATCGGTCGCTTTAGCTCATCGTGGAGCTCCTCGTGCAGCAGCTTGCCGTCGTTTTTCTTAAGATGCTCGATGAAGATCAAGGCCGTGTGAATGCGGCGGTCGATGTCTTTGATCTTTCCGATGAAATAAAGCATCGAGCGCTGCTTTCCCGCGGTCAGCCCGTGAAATAGCCGGTCGCCATCCGGATCCTGATTCAGCACCTCCTGTAGCTCCTCGGGCATCGGCAATCCGTACTTGCTCTCGTCGACCCGCAGCTCGACCATTATCTTGTCACCGGCAACTATTCTTAGCCGCTCACGCTTCGCCTTGTTAACGATGATCGTGAAAACGTCTTCCCACGGCATTAAGGCGCACTGAAACGATTCGGCGCCGTTGATGGTGCAGATAACCCGCCGGGATCCGTTCTTTTTCTCGAATTTGTTGGCGATCTTCGGCTCGACCTGTATAAAATGCCAGCCCGATTCAAAGGCCGGTGATCTCACGAGGGTCGTTTTGAATTTGACGGGTTTCATATCTCTGCGAGCTAGCGAGCTCTTCGTGAGGAGGTTTTCTCACGCAGAGCTCGCTAAGCTCGCAGAGAGAATACACGACATTTTTGCTAAGATTATAGTCGAATGCACCCTGATATTCAGCCAATTCTGGATAAGGCGATCGATGGCGAGAGGCTCACGTCCGAGGACTGCACCGCACTTCTCGAGTCGAAGGATTTCGTCCGCATCGGCCTAGCGGCGCATGAGATTCGCATGCGGCACAACCCGACGGATGTCGTGACGTACATCATCGATCGGAATATAAACTACACGAACGTCTGCAACGTCGTCTGTACATTCTGTGCATTCTATCGCCGCCCCGGAAAGCCGGACACGTACGTGCATTCGATCGAGGAGATCGAGAAGCGGATAGACGAGACGATCGCACTCGGCGGGACGGGCGTTCTTATGCAGGGCGGTCTGCATCCGGACTTCAACATCGAGTGGTACGAAGAGCTTCTTAGCACGCTGCATGCGAAATATCCAAAGTTCCAGCTCCACTGTTTCTCGCCGCCCGAGATCCACAACATCCACCTCATCAGCGGTCTCGATTACGAGACGATCATGCAGCGGCTCAAAGATGCGGGACTCAATTCTCTTCCAGGGGGCGGTGGTGAGATCCTCGATGACGAAGTTCGTAAGCGAGTCTCGACGAAATGCACGACCCAGGAGTGGCTCGATGTGATGCGTGCCGTTCACAAGGTCGGACTACGTTCGACGGCGACGATGATGTTCGGGATCGGCGACCGCATCGAACATCGCGTGCGACACCTGCAGCGCATTCGTGATGTGCAGGATGAGACTGGCGGATTCACCGCATTCATCCCCTGGACGTTCCAGCGAGAGAACACAGCTCTTGGTCGCAAGATCACGGTCGAGCCGACCGGGATAGATTATCTGCAGATGGTCGCGGTATCTAGATTGTTCCTGGATAACATCCAGCACATCCAGGCCTCGTGGCTGACACAAGGACTGAAGCTCGGCCAGACCGCCTTGCGATTTGGTGCCGACGACATGGGCTCGATCATGATCGAAGAAAACGTCGTCTCTGCCGCCGGTGCGAATACGTGTGCGAACGAACGCGACCTTCGATACCAGATCCGCGAAGCCGGCTTCGTCCCCCAACAGCGCGACATCCTCTACAACTACATCGACCGGCCTGACGTTGATCTGGATTCCAGCGATTCGATGAAGTTGAAGCAGTTAAGCGTGGCGTTTGCGGATTGACAAAAAAATGGGTCTCTTTGACTTCCTTCAAAGACCAAGCGCCTTCGGCACTGAAGCGTTCGAGGCGTTTTACGAGATATTGTGCCACGGAGGTGATGCCGAAATCGCATCGCTTATCTACCGTCGAGACTTGCTCAGCCCTGCCGAAATCCGATCGTCCGTCAACGCAATCGCATTCCATTGCAGAGCGCTGAACAAAGACGGAAGGCTCATCGAAAAGGAGCGTGTGCTATCTCCGAACGCGACGTTCGTTCTGCTAATGGTAGTGGGTTCGTGGGCGGAAGATAATGAGGACAACCTCGTTCCACTAATCGTGAGCCTGGTGTCTCGGCGTATCGAAATCGCAGGAATCGTCTTACCTTTCGACGGCCTAATGATGAAGAATTTAGGGTCTGCAGGCTCGCAAATCGGAAACCTTTCAGCTTTTTGGGTAGCACGAAAAATCGCGAACGACATGTCGCCAAAGACGACAGACCTAGGACAAGACGACAATCAATCCGACCCTGAAGGGGTCGAACAACCGCCATCACTTCGATCCCTGCAGGGTTGGATCATGCTGCACAATCCAACCTAGGGTTCCGGCCTTCGGCCTTCACCCTAGGCTTTTTAGGCGATCGGAATATCGATATGCGGATAATGCTTCCCTCCCCATCCCCTCTTCGACTATCATCTTTACCACTGCGGAGGATCCATGAAGCTCGCGACAGGACGCTTAGCACTCGCATCTATCTTCATCTGTCTCTTTACGATTACGCTTTTCGCTGACACATTCGAATTCTTAACATTCACCCCGCCGCTACGCTGGGCGAAGCAAGCCACGACCGACGGCGTAGTTTATCGCCGCCCAAATGGGATTGGGCTGATCTCGGTCTACACGGGCCGACCGGCCGGCGGCATGGCCGAACAGGAATTCGCGAAGATGTGGGGTGAGAAGATCGAGCCCGCGCTGTCGATCAAGGCACCGACACCGGCGATCGAGACGGATGGTGATTACAGGGTCGCCATTGGCTCACAGACGGTCAACGCGCACGGCACTGCGACGGGGATCACGCTGATGACGATCGTCCGAAAGGGACGCGTGATCGGGCTCTCAACGGTTTTCGGCGGGGACGACGTCCAGAGCGAGGTCCGTGCTTTTTTTCTTTCGATCAAGCTTGAAGGATCGATTGGGCCCAACGGAGGAGCGGGGGACGCGGCGAACGCTATCGACGTGGATTTCGATATCCCGCCCGGCTACACCTCGACACGCGACGGCAATATACAGCTCCTCAAACCAAATGTCGTCGATCGAAATACGCCGTGCATCTACGGCCTTAGTCCGTCACGCGCTGCTCGCGGCAATCTGGAAGCTGACGCACGTGCAGCGTTACTCGAGCCACTTCCCGGATGGCAGATCAAGGGCGATCACTACAATGCGATGCGTGGCGTCGCAGGTGCGGGCTGGCAATACTATTGGCTTCGAACCGACGTCCAGCAGATGTCGGGCGGATCGATGCAGTATCTAACGGCGATGGCGATGGCTTTCCCGAATGGCCCTGGTCGGGTCGGCATCTTCTGGGGATTCGGCGCGACAGGTCCGTGCACTCTGGATGATGCAACGTTTCTGCGATTGTTCTTCAGCCTCCGGCCACGGGGCGTAACATCCGATGGTGGAAAAGCGCTGGCGAAAGAGCTCCACGGTCTGTGGCGAGATACGCAGGGTTCCGGGATCGCGCAGTACAAATTCTCGCCCGGCGGTTCATACGCCTTTGAGATGGGCACATCGACAACGTTCAGCACCTTGGAAACGACGACGGGATCGACCGGTGACGGGCGATGGACACTCAAAGGTTCCGAGCTGACGTTGACCGGCCGGCGCTCCGGCAAGTATCACGTTCGCGTATACGACGAATACCTCGGCGGAGTCTGGCGACGTGCTCTGTCCGTCTTCAACCCGGGATCGCACCTGGATGTGCATTATATGAAGGTGCAGTGATGCGTCCGAAAGTCACGTAGCATTACGCCCACAGATATCGAGTTCCGAGGTTTTGTCGCTGAAAGCGACATAGCACTAAAGCCCAGGGTTGAGGAGCGTAGCGAACGAAACCCTGGGTTCGCGACCCGCACGAACCGTCGCTGAAAGCGACCCTCTCCGATCAGTCCCAGCAATACGTCTCGTCAAACTTCACGTTATATTTGCGACACAACTCACGGAACTCATCTTCGTA
>CAMLKY010000263.1 GCA_946480545.1 uncultured Acidobacteriota bacterium | reverse complement strand
TTGAATAACCTCGAGCTTCGTCGTCGCAGCCAGGCCGTTTTGCCGATGATCCGCGAGGGTCGCGGCTTTACGGACTCACTTGAAAAGGCGGATTGGATACCGGACCTTGCTCTGGACATGATCGGTATCGGCGAAAAGTCGGGCAGCCTGCGCGAGATGCTCGATGAGGTCGCCGCCTTTTACGACGCGGAAGCCGAGGTGAAACTCGAACAGCTAACCACCCTACTCGAGCCGCTCATCCTTTTGTTCATGGCCGGCGTCGTCGTCTGTATCCTGCTCGCGATCTATCTGCCGATCATCGAGACGATCTCGAACGGGCCGATGGGCGGGAGGAAATAACTAAATGAGTACTCAACAGAACACAGTTTCACCAAACCTCTCCTCCCCGCGGATCGAGCTTTCGGATTTTCTCGAGAACGAGCCGCCCGAGGTTGTCGAGGCCAAACAGCTAGCACGGCGTTACCGGCTTCCGTATATCGACCTGCTGCCGGCAGATCAGCCGTCGCCGATCGATTACGAAGAGTTAGCAAAGATTCCTGTCGAGCTGATGCTGCGCAATCACTTCGTTCCGCTGAAACGAGAGGGTAGTGACCTTCATGCCGCAATGGCGGATCCGACGAACCTCGAACGGCTTGACGAGCTCGAGAACGCGCTCAACGTGAGGATCGTACCGTATATCGCGACGCAGGGTGCGATCGACGTTGTCCTGAAGAAGGGCGACGCCACACAGCGGGTGCTTCAGGAGGCGGCGCAGGGTTTCAAGATCTCACTCGTGAAAGAAACCGAGCAGGGCGAGGAAGTTCTTGATCTAGATCGCCTCGCGAGCGACTCGGACATGTCGCCGATCATCAAGCTCGTCGACACCATCGTTTACAACGCAATGGAATCGCGTGCCTCGGATATTCATATCGAGGCCGGTGACCGCGACGTGCGTGTTAAGTTCCGCATCGACGGAGCGCTCTATGCGAAAGTTGACCCGATCGATATTGCTTATCACCAGACGTTGATCTCGCGTATCAAGGTCATGTCCGAGCTGGACATCGCGGAGCGTCGGATCCCGCAGGACGGCCGCTTCCGGGTTCGATACAAAGGCCGGACCGTCGACTTCCGTGTCTCGATCCTCCCGTCCGCGTTCGGCGAGAATTGCGTGATCCGTATCCTGGACAAGGAACAGATCTCGGAGGAGTTCAAGAATCTCAGCCTCGACGTTGTCGGTTTCGATCCGGACGACCTGAAACGTTTCCGCTTGTACATCAAGGAGCCGTACGGGATGGTTCTCGTCACCGGGCCTACGGGATCGGGTAAGACGACGACTCTCTACGCGGCGCTCAACGAGATCAGGAACGAGGAAGACAAGATCATCACTATCGAGGATCCGGTCGAGTATGTTCTTCAGGGAATCATGCAGATTCCCGTGAACGAAAAGAAGGGGCTCACCTTTGCACGCGGGCTCCGCTCGATCCTCCGTCACGATCCGGACAAGGTGATGGTCGGTGAGATCCGGGACGAGGAAACCGCGCAGATCGCCATTCAGTCGGCACTAACGGGCCACCTCGTCTTTACCACGGTCCACGCGAACAACGTTATTGACGTCATTGGCCGATTCCTGAACATGGGCGTGGAGCCTTATAACTTTGTATCCTCGCTGAACTGCGTGCTTGCACAGCGGCTTGTTCGCCTGTTATGCCCGACCTGCAAGCGGCCGTACGAACCTTCGAACGAAGATCTCTTCAGCGCCGGCCTGCGAGCAGAAGATGTGAAGGAGCGGACCTTCTACCGAAACGTCGGATGCGACGCGTGCAATCACACCGGTTACCGTGGGCGAACGGCCATCCACGAGCTGCTCGATATGTCTGACCAGATCCGGGAGATGATCATCGAACGTCGGCCCGGATCCGAGATCCGGCGCCAGGCTGAGAAAGAGGGCCTATCGAGCCTTCGCGAGTCGGCGATCAAGAAGGTCTTTAACGGCTCCACCACGCTTTACGAGATCAACCGTGTGACCTTCGTCGAGGAAGTCCGTTGATGAAAGCCGCTCTCGTTTTGCTGACGATGCTGCTCTTGGCTCCGGTAGCCTTCGCACAGGCGCCGGAGGTTGAGAACTGGTGCCGCGGTGGATTGTTTACGAGAGAATCGAGCGACTTCCGAATCGGTATCGTTACCGCCCAGCGCAGCGACAGGGTATATTTTTACGATGATTTCGAGCCCGACTGCCCGGGCAAAGAGAGCTGCCGCTCGAAAGCTTACGTAGTCGCGGGTGACCGCCTTGTTGTCTCTCGGACATACAAAGACTTCGGATGCGCGTGGTACGCACCGGCAAAGGGAGCTCCGACCGTGGGATGGATCAAGCTTGAAGCTTTACGATTCGCGGATGTGACGCAGACGCCTCCGTTGGCTTCATGGCTGGGTGACTGGCGATACGGCGAGAATACGATCCGGTTCACAAACAACAAGCTCGCCGGCTTTCTAAACGTGACGGGCGACGCACTGTGGCGGGGCCTTGGCGATAATGTTCACGTCGGTGAGATGGACGAGCGAGTCGAGCCCCGGTTGAACATCGTAAAGGTCGGCGAGAGCTCGACAGACGAACACGAATGCAAAGTGACGTTACGTCTTGTCGGTGAATTCCTTGTCGTACATGACAACATGCGGTGCGGCGGGATGAACGTGAGCTTCTCGGGGGTATACCGGAGATCGTCTAAGCAATGAGCTGGCGGTAAACATCCGGATCGACGTTCCCACCACTGACAACAACGCAAACCTTTTTTCCTTCGAACTTCTTCGGGTCGGAAAGCACGGCACCTAAAGTCAAAGCTCCCGTCGGCTCGCACTTCAGATTTGCGAGTGTGAAGTAAAGGTTCAACGCCTCGACCGTTTTCTCATCGAGAACCTCGATTATCTCGCGCACATTCTCTCTTATTATCGGCCAGTTGAGATTTCCGACCGAGATCGTTCGTGCTCCATCGGCGATGGTCGTTTCCTAGTTGTGGTTCCGCGCCGATCACTTCGGCTTTTCCGCCATTGCGGTTTCGGCCGGTTACTACTCCGGAGATCAATCCGCCGCCGCCGATCGGGACCACGATCACGTCGAAGTCGTGCGAAGCGAGCTCGTCGCCAAGAGTTGCGTTACCTTCGATGACGAACTCGTCGTCGTAGGCGCTTGCATAGTATGCGTCCGGCATTTCCGTGTGGAGCTGCGCGACCCGTTCATTGCGCCCTACTGTCCTGACGTCGACCAGATCCACGTTGGCACCGAACGACCGGACCGCATCGATCTTTATCTTTGCCGAGGTCTCCGGCATTACAACCGTACATTTCTTCCCGGCGATCTTGCATGCGTAAGCGAGCGCCTGACCGAAATTACCCGACGAGGCGGTCAATACCTCATCGTTCGGGACGTTGGTAACGAGATTGTAAGCGGCGCGAAACTTGAAGCTGCCGGTGTGCTGAAACGTCTCGGTTGCGATTACCAGATCGAGACCGAGATGGTCTCGAAGCTTTGAAGATTCGATAAAAGTGGTCGGCCGGATCGCGCTTGTCAGGGGCAGCATTTGTTAAGAATCAATCAGCTCGCTAAACTCGTCAAGTCCAATGCGTTCCAATCTAAGAGAAACACTTCCAAGCGACCTCATTAAGCATGTAACCGCATTATGCGGGGAGCGTGCCGAAGCCTGGTTCACGGAGCTGCCGCAGATGATCTCGCGATTCGAAGATCAATGGTCGATCCAAGTCGGAGAACCATTTCCCGGGATCGAATTCAACTTTGTCGCGCCGGCCAGGACCTCGGACGGAGACCCTGTCGTCTTGAAGATCGCGCCGCCGTTCGAGACAACCGAGATCCATGGCGAGGCAAAATTTCTGCGAATAGCTGACGGCAAGGGAGCGGTCAGGCTGTTGAACGAAGATCGTGAAGCGAAAGCTATTCTGATCGAGCAGGCTCTCCCGGGCCGGTCGCTGGTCGAGCTGTTTGGTAGCGATCCCCTCGCATCTGTTCCACCGGCTATCGAGATCCTGAAAACGATAACCATGACGGCGCCAGAGGATATGACAGATGTACCGACGCTCGATGGATGGTTCGATAACTTCCGGAGCCGGTATTCCGGAAGCGGATTTCCCGCCGCGGAGGCCGAACGAGCTATCGAGATGTATGATGGGTTGACACGAGACGAGAGCAAACGGCGTTACATCCATGGGGACTTTCACCTTGGGAATGTCGTCGATTCAAACCGCAGTCCGTTCCTCGCGATCGATCCGAAAGGAATCGTTGGCCACGTCGGCTACGAAGCAGCAGTCTTTCTGATCAACCTCTACCGGTGGCAATGTGAGAAGTGTGATGACG
>CAMLKY010000262.1 GCA_946480545.1 uncultured Acidobacteriota bacterium | reverse complement strand
CCGAATGCTATTGCCGCCCTGCTACTGCACCTGCGCGACACCACGGGCAAAATACCGCACGTCTATTTCGGCTGGAGTGAAGGCAATCCGGTCGTCTACCTTGCTCGCTACATCTTATTTGGGGAAGGCGATACGGCGCCGGTCACTAGAGAGATCCTGCGACAGGCGGAACCCGACCCCGAGCGAAGGCCGAGTGTTCACGTCGGCGGCTGATGCCGGAAATGGAAAGGCGGTGAGCATACGGCCTTCGGGCCCATTACTCACCGCCTTAAGATCCTTGCAATAACTTAGCCCTTGCCGTTTCCGTTCAGGATCGATGGATTCATTTCCAGGAAGCATGAACGGCAATAAACCGGACGGCCCTGCGACGGATAGAACGGCACCGTCGTCGTCTCACCGCATCTTGCGCAGTTGACGGCGACCTCGATCCGCTGTCTGACTCCGGAAGCCTGTGCTGCGGCGATTGCCGCGAGCCGTTCATTCTTGGCTTGCTTACATTCCTTGCAGCGTTTTGGCGGGTTGAGCAGGTTCTTGTCTCGAAAGAACGCTTGTTCTCCAACAGTCCAGACGAACGTCGTGCTGCAGTCGATGCACAATATCGTCATGTCCTCGAATTCTGCCGGGTCGGTGGGCGCTTTCTTCGAAGCAACTTCCGCGTCTGTTAATTCAGTGTCGGACATTACGGGACCCCTCCTTGTCGTACTGTGATCAGCCGGACCCCTTCAGTCCATGTCTGGAGCCGCGAAGGGTCGCGCGTGGGGGCAACGGGGACGTTCGCGAAAAAGGACCGAAGTTCGATAAAACGAAATCTTTATAGTAAATTCTTTCAAGAGATTACTATTGATCTTTACGCCGGTGATCAGGGTGCGATTTCGACCTTATTACTAATGGATTGCACTGTCAAGCCCGGCGTGCGCCCTGAATTATATATCATCCACCATCGTTTTATAAAGAATTTATGAGGGTCCTGGTTGTCGGTTCCGGTGGTCGCGAGCACGCGATTTGCGAGTCATTTGCACGAAGCGGGCGGGTTACTGAACTCTTCTGTGCCCCGGGAAACGCGGGCATCGGACAGGTAGCGCGATGCATAGATATCAAAGCAGAAGATATTCAAGCTCTCGCCGAATTCGCGGTCTCCGAGAACATTGAACTGACGTTCGTGGGTGGAGAATCGCCGCTCGCGGCCGGGATCGTCGATGAGTTTGTCGCCCGCGGACTCAGGATCGTCGGAGCGTCGCGCGATGCCGCACGGCTCGAATCGAGCAAGGCATTTGCGAAGGACTTCATGTCCCGGCACGGCATTCCCACGGGCGACTACTTCACCGCACGCACGCCGTCCGAGGCGATCGCCGTTCTTGAATCCGGACGATTCGGCGGCGAAGGCGCCCCGGTAGTCGTAAAGGCGGATGGTTTGGCCGCCGGCAAGGGAGTCGTGGTCGCAAGCAATCGGGCGGAAGCCATCAACGCGTGCAGCGATCTCGCCCGGATCGTAGGCGCCAGCGCAGCCGAACATATCGTCATCGAGGAGTTTCTGCCGGGCAGGGAAGTATCGCTGATCATGTTTGCAGACGGCAGTGACTTTGCCTTGATGCCGGCGGTTCGTGATCACAAGCGGATCGGTGACGGCGACACTGGTCCGAACACGGGAGGTATGGGTACGATCACGGACTATCACTTCTGACTCCCGAACAAACGCAGGCAATAATCGCCGACATCATTGAGCCGACACTGGCGGGCTGCATCGCGGAAGGATTTCCATTTCGCGGAATCCTGTTCCTTGGTCTGATGATGACCGGCGAGGCGCCCTCACCTCATGTTCGGAATGACGAAGAACAGGAGGCCTACGTCGTCGCGAGTCCAAAGGTGCTGGAGTATAACGTCAGGTTCGGCGATCCGGAGACGCAATCGATACTCGTGCGGCTCGAGAGCGATCTCGTCGACATATGTGAGGCGATGCTCGACGGGAAGCTCGGCGATGTGACGATTCGGTGGCGTGAAGGGAATTCCGCATGCATCGTCCTTGCATCGGAAGGCTACCCGCAAAAGGCGCGTACTGGGGACATCATCGAGGGACTGGATGCGGCAGCCCGGATAGAGAACGTTACGATCTTTCACGCGGGGACCAAAAGAAGTGACTCGGCGTTTCGAACTGCCGGGGGTCGCGTGCTTGGCGTCACAGCGACCGGCGACACGCTGGAGAGCGCACTCGACACCGCATACAAAAGTGCCGGGCTTATCTCCTGGCCCGGCATGCAATATCGACGTGATATCGGAAGGTGATCCTACGTTTTAGGAAGCGGCTTGACCTTCTTTTCGTTCTGCAGCTTCAGCTTTAGTCGAGCGACTTCTTCTTCGGCAGCCTTGTTGACGAAAGCCGAAAGCTTTGGCCCGATCTTTTCGATAAATCCGCGCGTAGCTTCCATCATTAGCGTCGGCCCGATCTTAATGTTCTTCTGCCCGACCGGCGACCTGAAAAAGGCGATCATCTCCCGCAGCTCAGCTTCCGTGAAATGCTTGTCGTAGAGCGGGATGCTCAACTCCGTCATCGTCTTGCCCAGATCGATCTCCTTTGCAAAGAACTCATTGACGCGATCAAATAAACGCCCGCTCACTTCGGCGACCGCCATTTTGACCTCAGTCTTTTCCTCCGCCGTAAGCTGGGAATCCGTATCGATCATCTCTGCGATCATCCGGTCAGATTCCTCTCGCTGGAAGGTCATCATCATCGACGACATCTTCTCGAGATCTTCCTTGTTGATCAGTATCGAGACCAATTCCCGGATGGCTAACTCCTTCGAAGTGAGAGCCTTGTCCTGTGCCGAAGCGGCAGAAGCCGCAAGCGAAATAACGACGAAAGCAAGTAATGAGAGTGCAGCGTTTTTCATAAAACCTCCGATGCGAGATAGATATTACCATGAGTCGAGCCACGCGGAACGCGGAAGAGTCCTCGAGAATTAGACGCAAAAGCTAGTTGACACACTGCAGGCAGTAAAAGAAAAGCTGACGCTGTCGTAGCCCGAGTTGGTATAATAACCGCGACCGGCACGTTCGAGGATCACCGCACCCGACTCTCCTCTTCACGTCCTCAGTGCCGAGATATTCATAAAGGGGGAGAAATCAATGACAAAAAAGATCTTGGCTTTATTCGCTGTCGCGGCGGGTTTTCTGATCTGCCTCGCAAATGACGGCCTGGCGCAAGGACGTGGGCGCGGCGGGGGCGGCGGCCGGCCGGCGACGGCGGGTCCACCCGCGGGCGTCGGGGTCGATCGTGGGATCGGCAACGCTTCTGTGCGATCGGGTGGTCGCTCGGACGGTGGGCTTGGAAATGCTTCGACTCGTTCCAACGGACGGTCGGACGCAGGACTCGACAGGGCACGGGCCGCGCGGCTGAATGCCAGTCGTATGACTGATAACGAGTTGAACCGGTATCGTGGACTCTCGAAGAAGCTTGGAACCACACCGGAAGAAATGCGTGCTCGATATCAGGCCGCGCTTATCAATAACCCGGACCTGACGTTTGGTAACTTTGCAGCGGCGCATGTAATTGCCGACAACCTGCAGGGACGATTCCCTAATGTAACGTCAGCGGCTATCCTGGCGCGGCTGGAAAGCGGCGACAGTATTGGTGAAGCTCTCCGTGATCTGCGACTCACGAAAGAACAGTCAAAAATAGCCCAGAGAGATGCTGAGGACCGGATAAAAGCGGTCATGCGGCGAAATCAGTAGGCGAGACCTATTGGACTACCAAGGGCCGTCCGATTTCGGGCGGCCCTATCTTTGTTTAAGAGACCGGAGATCGGTTCGATTCTTATCCCAGATAATGATCGACGATGGGCTTCAGGCGTTTGAAGTCGATGGGTTTCTGCAGAACATCGGTGCACCCGGCTTCGCGGGCACGTCTGGCGTAGAAATCACCGTAAGCAGTTACTGCTACGATCGGCACTTTGTCGAGATGCTCGTGTCGTCGAATAGTACGCGAAGACGTAACGCCGTCCATCACCGGCATCGCCATGTCCATCAGGATAAGGTCGGGACCGTCTTCAACTGCACGCTCGACCGCTTCGTAGCCGTCAGCGGCCTCGATCACCTGATAGCCGTTCAACTCCAGCAAAATCTTAGTCATCTTCCGGATATCGGCCTGATCTTCGACAAGGAGAATCTTTCTGCGCATACGTCCTCGGCGTCTGTCGCCGACTGAGCCGGATGTCCCAGTGTCGGACACCCAACATAATCCGAGCAAGATGCATGCCCGCGAACCGTTGCGCGGAAGATTAGTGGATTATTTTCTGCGAATTGCGTGTGGGAGCCTGCAATCGGGTGGGGCCCGACTAGTAACTGGACAGGGCGAGACAGTACGAATCGAAATTTCGCTTCAT
>CAMLKY010000261.1 GCA_946480545.1 uncultured Acidobacteriota bacterium | reverse complement strand
GCAAAATGAAACGTCTCCATAATGCGCTCTTTCGCAGGATGGTTCAGGTAGATCATCAGGTTCCGACAAGTGATCAAATCGAGATGTGAGAAGGGCGGGTCCTTTATTACGTTGTGGTTTGCGAAGAGAATCATCTCGCGGATCTCACGTCGAATGCGATACTCATCGCCCTCTTTAGAAAAGAACCGCCGCAGTCTCTCCGGCGGAACATCAGCCGCGTCATTCAGCGTGTACAAGCCATCCCGCGCCGCGGAGATCGCCGTCTCGTCGATATCGGTCGCAAAGATCTGAACCTTCGGCGCCTCCGCCATCCCCATGGCGCGCTCGGCGCATAGCATCGCGATCGAGTACGCTTCCTCACCGGTCGCACACCCGACGCACCAGATGCGCACCTGATCCTTAAGCCCTTTGTTCATGAAGATGCGCGGGATAATCTCCGTCTCCAGGTAATTGAATGGGTCTTTATCCCGGAAGAAGTTTGTGACGGAGATCAGCAGATCCTTGAGCAGTGCCTGCGCCTCAGTCGGACTCTCTCGAACTATAGCCGCGTAGGTCGGCAGGTCGGGTGATTCGTGGATGTTGATCCTACGTTCTATCCTGCGAAGAAGCGTGGGACGCTTGTAGTTAGAAAAGTCATGCCCGGTCCGTAGCCGGAGTTGGGTGAATATCTCACGCAGCGCCTGCTGTTGATCCTCGGGTCTTGATTCGGGCTCGACAGGTATCTCGACGCGTCCCAGCCGATCGCGGTATTTCAGGATCTTGCCCGGTATCTGAGCGACGGGCAGGACCTCATCGATGAGGTCGGTGGCGATCGAGTTCCGCGGCATTTCATTGAACTCTGCCTCGCGCGGATTCTGCACGAATGTGGCACCGCCGTGCTCTTTTATCCGCTTGATTCCCATCGAGCCATTCGCACCAGTGCCGGACAAGACCACCGCCACCGCGCGGGGTCCGTGTGATTCAGCGAGGGTACGGAAAAAGATATCCACCGGGGCTCGACGTTCCTCGGTCAGCAGATTCGGTGAGACACCAACCGATCCATCCAACATCGTGAGGTGCTTATTCGGGGGAACGACGTATACATGATCGGGCCGGACCTTTACCGTCTCCATCACCTGCATGACCGGCATTTTCGTTGCTGTCTGAAGCACCTGCGCCAATCTGCTGTCGTGGTCCGGTGAAAGATGCAGGATCACGACGTATGCAATACCTGAGTCAGGTGGGACGTTCTCAAAGAACTCTCTCAATGCCTGGATCCCACCAGCCGACGCGCCAAGACCCACCAGCAAAAAGCCGTCGGGTTTCGCGGGGATGATCATATCGCCGTTGCTTTGGCCTGGCGTACCTTGTTCCGAGTTCGATCCTCTGTTTTTCATAGCCTACAGATAGCACACCGCTATGGTGTCACTTGCTCATCCACGTTGATGAAGCCCGCCCCCGAATCAATGATCCGATCGAGCGGACATCTCCTGCTGCAGTCTCTCGTCAAGCGAATCCCTCGTCTCGGCCCCACTTTCCGCCCGCAGGCTGTCTCCGCTGAGTTGTTCATGTCCCATTACTACTTCGCGGATCTGTTGATTGCGGTCGGAGGCCTCCTTCGCCTTTCTGAAATATAGTGCCGCGAGGCGAGGTTCGTTGATCTCGGCGAAATGATCACCGATGTGGTTCAGAAGGATGATACTTTCATCGACACCACGAATCGCGCTCCAAAGACTGTTCTCAATATTCTCGGTAACGGTCGAGAGTAAGCTATCAGACGTGAACGCATGGCCCGTGTGACATCTGAATCGCACAATGCTGCTCCCGTCCTTAAGCTTGCTCAACACACCATGACACTCCGGACATGTGTAAGGCGTAAGCTCTCCGAATTCCATAATTCCTGTCTCTAGTGCCGTATCCTGTGCGGCGATCCCTATCTCCGTCTTGAGTTGATCCGAAGACATCCGATCAAGTGCTCTCGTTTGCACCGGCCGTTCTCTTTTTTCCCTAACGAGTGTGATAAGAAGGCGCGGCATTTCGGCCACGGGAACTGTGTAGTCGACTTCAACTTCGCGAATGGCGTTCTCGGGCATCGACGGGACTTCAGCGTCCCGCGGATCCTGCACGATCGCGATACCGCCCCGATGCTTGATCGTCCACAGTCCGGATGTTCCGTCGTCGAGCGCTCCGGAAAGTACGATCCCGATAACGTCCGGCCCGTAGTGATAAGCTGCTGATCGGAAGAGCGGATCTACAGCCGGACGAAAGCGGTTTTCCTTCGGACCGCGGGTAACTCGTACCTGGTGATTCTCGATCAACAAATGCCGATCGGGAGGTGCAATGTAGATCCGTCCCTCCTCGATATCCTCACCGTCAAAAGCGTGCGTTGCAGGCAGTGTATTCATCCGGGAGAATACGGTCGGAAGGACCCCGCGGACATCCGGCGACATATGCCAAACTATAAAAACGGCCGCCGGGAGGTCTACCGGAAGCCCGGCGACCAGCTCCTTTAAGGCTTCGAAACCGCCGGCAGAAGCACCGACGGTAATGATCTTTCTTGAACTCATTCAATACCCCCCGGGACGTCAGGATTCGATCCCGGATCACGACGTACCTGCGGACCTGCGACACTGCTCTCACAAATGTGTGGTCGCGACACATATGCTCTAGAAAGAAGTCCTACACGAAGTCTATACCCGCGAGAAGTGGAAATAAACAGAAAAAACGGATTGTCTGAATAAGTCCCGAATCGAGGTCGGGCCGGTGTCGGACGGCTGGGCGGCAAGCGCGTTCGCTGGAAAACCAACCTGAAGATCTGGAGAGATATTCTCCTCGTGTAACGCCGCCCTTAATTTAAATTCCAAATAATGCCGAGGTTGGAACGGACTTTGCTATCTCTGCAGTCGTGGAAATCAATTCGAAGGACGGGGACGTTTTATGTACGGGCACAATACAGAGTCTGCGAACAAATTAGAGGGAAATGACCTTACGTTCTATGGATTTCTTAACGATGCCGCGGGCACCATTTACGAGCGGCTGCAGCAATATGATCCGGAACGCGACCCTCTGAAGCGTAGTCACCTGAAACTATTGTGGGACATCGTCACGATCGAGGCCGAACGCGTTGGACTCGGAGATAGTTCGCTTTACTCGGGACTCGAATCGCCGATGCGGGCCGTGAGCGATTGGGGTGAGCCTAGTAATTCACCGCTGTATACATCACTTGCTAACGCCGAACAGTTCTTCCGGAAACACTACCGAAAAGAGAGTTGGAGCGCTCAGGCGATCCACTAACTGTTCCAGCATTTTTTATAAGGGGGGCATATGCACAATCAGATCTTTAAAACACTGTTAGGGATTCTCCTGATCTTTACGGTGGTACTCTTCGCTTTCTCCCAGGAAAAGATGAAACCGGCGGATAGCACCAACGCGGTGATGTGGGAACCGGTGGACATCAAAAGCCGGGACCTGTATCACGGACCCGGTGGTGCCGGGCTCGTACCTGAGCTCAAAGGCGCGACGCTTGTTGGGCGCCAGATGGGCGGCATGAGCACCAAGTACCGGCTTCGGGACAAGCGAGGCAATGAGTGGGTCGCGAAGCTCGGTCACGAATCTCAGCCGGAAACCGCTGCCGTGCGATTGCTTTGGGGCATCGGCTATAAGACCGAGATCAATTATCTCGTCCCCGACGTTCAGCTTGGCAAGCACGGGACGTTCAGCAACGTCCGTCTCGAGGCGCGCCCGAAAGGTGTGAAGCGCGGCGAGAGCTGGACCTGGGCCGAAAACCCGTTTGCGGGCACGAAGGAGTTCGACGGGTTGAAGATCATGATGGCGATGTTCAACAACTGGGATCTCAAAGACGAGAACAATGTGGTGTTGGTGTCGGATGATGGCCGACACCACTATGTGATCAGCGATCTCGGCGCCTCGTTCGGAAGTCTCGCAAAAGCGCCGCAGAGCAAGTCGGGTCGTAGCGTGAACGATCCGGAGGACTACGCAAGGTCAGTTTTCGTGAAGGGCACACGCGACGGATTGGTCGAGCTTGCATACAATGGCCCCGCCGATCACCTCATGAAAGGCATCAAAGCCGAGCACGCACGATGGCTTGCGGATCTGCTATTACAACTGAGCGACAAACAGATCCTCGACGCGTTCCGTGCAGCACGCTACTCAGACGAGAAAGCCGCGATGCTTGCGGCAGCATTCAAAGCACGGATTGACGAGCTCGATCAAGCAACGCGGGCGACTGTCGCGGCGCAGTAGGATTCGGAACAGAGGATCAAGTAACCCCGGTCGATGGCCGGGGTTTTCTTTTGGCACGTGGCCGGGTTTCGATAAGTTACTCGGTCCATCGTTTCCATTGCGGCGACCGTCCAAGGCGTGGATCTCGTTGCTGTTC
>CAMLKY010000260.1 GCA_946480545.1 uncultured Acidobacteriota bacterium | reverse complement strand
CAACGGCGGTGACCACCGGATCGTATTTGTGCCGCAGCCGAGGATGATCAGGCCGCGTTCGTAGCAGGCGTACTCGATCTTGTCGCGGAGCTCCGGAGCGGGTGTCAGCGACTTTTTGTCCGTAACGAACTCGACGCCCAGCATCATCCCGTAACCCCGGACATCGCCGATAACGTCATGCTTGGCCTTGAGCTTGTTTAGTCCTTCCTCGAGATAGGCTCCGACCGTCCGCGAATTCTCGATGAGCCCACCTTCGAGCAGCTCGATCGTCTTCAGCGCAGCCGTCAACGCCACCGGGTTCCCACCGAAGGTTGATGCATGCGCTCCCTTATGCCAGTCCATGATGTCGGCGCGTGCCGTACATGCACCGATCGGGAAGCCGGACCCAAGCCCCTTCGCCATACAGACAATGTCGGCCTTGATGCCTTCGTGATGATCCAGCGCGAACATCTTTCCGGTACGTCCCATCCCCGACTGGACTTCATCAACGATGAGCATGATCCCGTTTTCGTCGCAGATACGACGAAGCTCGCGGACGAACTGCTTCGGCGCCGGAACGTAACCACCTTCACCCTGAACCACCTCAAGCACGATGCCTGCGACTTCTTCGGGCGGCGTCGTTGTCTTGAATAGTCGATTCTCTATCCAGTTGATGACGTCACGAGTGATCGTTTCATCGTCGGTCGGCATCTCGTTAGCGAAATGCCTGAACTTGTTCGGATACGGCACGTGGACCACGTCGAGCGCCTGGCGTTTGAATCCCTTCCGCTGCGCGGCCTTCGATGAAGTCAACGAAGTCAGGCTGAGTGCGCCGAGCGTCCGGCCATGGAAGGATCCGAAGAACGAAATGAATTTCTGCCGGCGCGTATGATACATCGCCAGCTTGAGTGCAGTTTCAACCGCCTCGGCGCCGCTGTTTGCGAAGTGTGTCTTGGTCGGGCCTTCGATCGGGACGATCTCGTCAAGCTTCTTTCCAAGCTCGGGCATGTGCCGGTAGTAAAAATCGGTTCCGCAAAGATGTATGAGGGCGTTGACCTGTTCAGTGACGGCTTTCACAACCTCCGGATGGCAGTGCCCGGTAGAACACACCGCGACCCCCGCGTTGCAATCGAGGAAGACGTTTCCATCGGGATCGGTGATCCACACGCCGCTTGCGTGATCGGCCACCAACTTGTAATCCGGCGTCGATGATCTCCTGCGACTTCGGTCCCGGCAGTTTGGTTTTTATGACTGGTTTTTGTAGTTCTGCTGTAGGTGTCATTTTCTTCTCCTGTGTTAAGCAAGCGGTCCGGCCGACCGCGACGTTTGAGGTTTAGAACGGCTGCAAACCGTTCGCTTAACTATGTCGGGAGAAGAATTAGTCGCCGCCAAAGAGATTTGCGCGGGTGCAGGCAGGTCGAAGTATTGCGATGCATCGAGGTGTCATTTCAATGCCACGATTCTAGCAGATTGCGTTGGAAGCCAGAAGCGGCGGGCACGCTATCGGAGTTTGGCCGGAGGATGTTTCCACTCGAATGTAAGCGAACCTCCGACCGGGAGTTTTTGCCAACGCGCCGAGAACTCGTCGAACCTTTCGCAGATCCGCCGGATGTCCTCGGGCTTGATCTTTGTGTCGGGAATGATCTCGTCTGAATTCCATCGCGACTGGGCGGCGTAAACGGCATGCTCGGAGAACGACGCATCGTCCCGGTTCGCTCTCAGCAGGTTCTCAGACCGCTTCGCCCTTCGTCGTTTTTTTGGGGGATCGACCGGGCGAAAGGTCCCCGCGTTGCCACCGGCAGCGAGCTGTCCGAACAGTGCTCCTGTTATCCCCAGCTCGTTCTCGACGATGAAATGAGCAGCGTCGTGCGGGAGTCGATCGTCAAAACCCGGCGCCGGTTCCACGCATAACGGCTCGATCCCCGGACCTTCGATCGATACCCGATATCGGCGCTCGGCAGTTCGCGTGAACGTTACGTGCATCGAGCCCATTATACAAATGGGTCGCGGTTACGGTCGCAAGCTGATATTTCCCGACTCGATGAACAAGAGCGGAAAATCGCCCGGCTGAATGAACTGGCACAGTTGCGGATCGCCCATGGTGTTCGGATCGTCGTCAAAAAAGAATGCCCGGCTGAGGCGATCATTATTGGCCCCGGGCTCGCCGTTGTCCTGGATCGAAAAGTAAACGGCATCGACAAGATTGGGATCCGTCGTACGACGTGTCGTCCCGCCAAAGAACGCCATATTCCCAACCACCTTCATGCATGAGACATCGATCTGAAGCATGTAGGGCTGATTGCCATGAGCTCCATCGTCGGCCGGATTGTGGAGGACGGCGTTCCCTCGAACCGTGCCGTCGCTCAATGTTCGGACACTAAAGCTGAACTGCCGGTTGTTCGGCCGTCCATTCTGAGCTATCCCATCGTGCAGAGTGCCGTGGCCGTTGGCAGACTGTCCGAATATCGTATTTGAAGAAAATAAGAAAAGTACTACCACGGCGAGCACGCAAGCCATGACGGACGCGGTGTTCTGTTTCCGACGCTTCATCGAGTTCCTCCTTAATTCTGCTTTAGAGCGCGAGCCGATTATAGCACCCGGTACAAACAGTACTTTCGTAATGCCGCTTACCAAGCAGCAAGATAACGTCCCCTGCATTTTTGCCGCACGTTGGTGCGCGTGAAAGAATGAGGCTATGCAGAGTCCCAAAAAATACACGAACAGGCTGGCAGGCGAAACATCGCCATACCTGCTTCAACACGCCCATAACCCGGTCGACTGGTTCCCGTGGGGAGATGAGGCGTTCGCAAAGGCGCGAGCTGAGGATAAACCGGTGCTGGTCAGTATCGGATACTCGGCATGTCACTGGTGTCACGTGATGGAGCATGAATCATTTGAAGACGAGGCGACCGCCCGCGTTATGAATGAACATTTCGTGAACATCAAGGTCGATATGGAAGAGCGCCCGGACGTCGATCAGATCTATATGACCTTTGTGCAGATCACGACCGGGCGCGGCGGCTGGCCGATGAACGTCTTTCTCACGCCCGACAAGAAGCCATTTTTTGGAGGGACGTACTTTCCGCCAGCACCGCGGTACGGGATGGCTTCGTGGCAGCAAATCCTGCTTAGTATCGCCGAAGCATGGCGGGAGCGGCGAGATGAGCTGACGAATTCGGCGAACGAGATCCTTGGTGAGCTGCGTCGCGTCAGTATTGCCGAACTGCAATCATCCGGCCTCTCGGCTGAACAACTCGACGCCGCCTTTCAGAGCTTCGCGAGATCGTTCGACAAGACGAATGGCGGATTCGGAGGCGCTCCGAAATTTCCACCGGCAATGTCGCTCGAATTCCTGCTGCGGTACTGGCACCGCACACGCGACGAGCAGGCCCTCGAGATCGTGAAATTCACCGCCAGGAAAATGGCCGAAGGCGGTATCTACGATCAACTCGGCGGAGGCTTTCACCGGTACGCTGTAGATGCGATCTGGCTCGTTCCGCATTTTGAGAAGATGCTGTACGACAATGCGCAACTTGTCCCGATATATCTGCACCTCTACCAGATAACCGGTGAAGAGCTTTACAAGCGCGTCGCGGTCGACACGCTTGAGTACGTCAAGCGAGAAATGCTTGATCCGAGCGGCGGTTTTTATTCGTCGCAGGATGCCGACAGCGAAGGTGAGGAAGGAAAGTTTTTCGTATGGACGGTCGATGAAGTAGAAGAGTTGTTGGGCAAGGAAGACGCCCCGATATTCAACTTCTTCTACGATGTTTCGGAGCAGGGAAATTTCGAGGAGAAGAACATTCTTCACGTCAGCTACTCGACCGAGGCCGCGGCCCGTGCGCTGAAGATCGATGAGAAAACGCTCATCGACGTTCTGGACCGGGGGCGAAGCAGGCTCTTCGACGTGCGTGAGAAAAGGATAAAGCCGTTCCGGGATGAGAAGGTGCTGACGGCATGGAATGGTCTCATGTTGACGGCCTTCGCAGAGGCTGCGTCGGTGCTTGATAGCGAAGATTACCTGGAGATCGCTAAACGGAATGCGGATTTCGTGCTGGACCAACTGCAGAGCGGCGGACGGCTCTTGAGAACCTGGAAAGACGGTACAGCAAAGTTGAATGCCTACATCGAGGATTACGCTAACTTTGCAACCGGATTGATCGACCTTTACCAGGCAGCCGGGGAGCTACGATATCTCAGTGAGGCGAAACGGCTCGCCGATTTGATGATCACTGAATTTTGGGATGAAGACACAGGCGGTTTCTACTTCACGTCATCGGATCACGAGCAGCTGATCGTTCGGAACAAGGACTTCTACGACAACGCAACGCCGTCGGGCAATTCTGCGGCAGCCGACGTGCTTCTGCGCCTGAGCAAGTTTTACGGCGATGAAAGGTACGAGCGTTTCGGG
>CAMLKY010000259.1 GCA_946480545.1 uncultured Acidobacteriota bacterium | reverse complement strand
TTTCCAATTTCCGTTTCGATGAGCAGGGAAGCCGGGTGAAAATCCCGCACGATCGCGTCACCGTGAATGTGATTTTGGATTTTAGATTTTGGATTTTGGATTGTAGGAAACCGCCTAAAGGCGGCACTCCGAACAATCCAAAATCCAAAATCTAAAATCCAAAATCCCAAAGTCGGGAAGCTGCCTCGAATTTTGCCCTTTCGATGTTCGCGTCAAACATTCGAGGCAAGCACGGCATTCCAAAGGCCCTGTTTTCTTCGAAGAGAACAGGGCCTTTCGATTTTGGATTTTGGATTTTGGATTTTGGATTTTGGATTGTGGATTGTAGGAACCGCCTGAAGGCGGTCTCGTGATGAAGCACAGAGAGCTACTCATTATCGTATTGCTTGCGTCGTTGTTCGCGGTCTCATGCGGAGCGTCGGACGGACCTCACGTTGGACTTTCAACGATCGAGGTCCGGGATAGCCTTGGGAAATCAGTCCGTGTTCCCGAAAATGTCACACGCGCGGTGTCGCTCGCGCCGAATATTACCGAGATGGTCTTCGCGATCGGGGCAGGTGACCGGCTTGTCGGGGTCACGACCTACTGCAATTATCCCGTCGGAGCAACCGCGAAGGAAAAGGTCGGTGATACTCAAACGCCGAACATCGAGAAGATCATCGCACTCAAGCCTCAGGTCGTGCTGATCTCCACCGCATCGCAGCTCGAGGCATTCAACACGACACTTGCGGAACAGGGAATAGCGGTCTATGTGCTGGATGCAAAGTCGCTGGACGGGGTATTGGAGAACCTTCGGCAGCTTGGTCAACTTTTCGGCAAACGGGAAGCCGCGGAGAACCTGGTCGTATCTCTCTCGGGCAGAGCGACCGCGATCCGGCAGCGGTCAGGTCATGGTAGGCACGAGCCTCTCCGGGTATTTCTGCAGATCTCGAACGAACCGCTATTCACTATCGGAAAGGATTCGTTCCTTACCGAGCTTCTTGAGCATGCGGGTGGTATGTCGGTCACGAAGGATGTGCCGTCGGGATATCCGAAGCTGAGCAAAGAAACGGCGGCCGCGCTCGATCCGGATGTGATCTTTTTATCGGACAGCGAAGACAATCGCGAACCGAACGGCGTCTTCAAGAATTCTAAAGCCGTACGAACCGGGCGAGTTTACCGGATAAACGCCGATATCATTTCGCGTCCAGGCCCGAGGCTGGTCGACGCGCTCGAAGAGATCGCGTCGAAATTGAGGGAGAAGGATCAGCAACAGCCAACCGCTAATGCTCAAAAATAGGCGCGTCATCTGGGTGCTTCTCCTGATCTCGCTCGCGGCGGCCTTATTGCTCGCTTTCTCAATCGGTAGCGAGCGGCTGCCGTTGTTGGATCTCGACGATACCCAGGCGGCGATCCTATTCGAGATTCGCCTCCCCCGCGTCCTTCTCGCTGCGTCTGTAGGTGCGAGTCTCGCGGTGGCGGGAGCTTCTCTGCAGGCGCTTTTGAGAAATCCGCTGGCCGAGCCGTACCTGCTCGGCGTTTCGAATGGGGCTGCGCTCGGCACGATGCTGGCGTTCGTGTTCTTTGAACAGTTTGTATTTGCCCGGCCGGCGCTGGCCTTTATCGGTGCCTCGTTAGCAACGGTGGTTGTTTACCAGATGGCCCGCAGCCGCGCGGGCATGAATGTCGAACGGCTGGTGCTTTCGGGCGTGATCGTGACGACTTTTCTTTCATCGATCATAGTGTTGCTCACCAGCTTGCTCGACGCGGCCCGGCTGCGGGGATTCACGTTCTGGCTTTTAGGAGATCTCTCGCAGGCGACGATGAGCGGCTTTTACATGACCCTCGGTGCGGCGGTGATCGGGACGACCGTTCTCACGTCGCAGGCGCGGCCGCTGAACCTGATGATGATCGGTGAACGCGATGCAATGGATTTCGGAGTTGAAGTCGGTCGAGTTCGAATTATCGTGTTCGGTGTCGCGAGCCTGCTCGTCGGCACCGCGGTCGCGGCGAGCGGGTCCGTTGGCTACGTCGGCTTGATCGTGCCGCACATCATCCGGCTCGCGGTCGGGAGCGACAACCGGATGGTCGTCCCGTTGTCGGCTGTCGCGGGTGCGATATTCGTTGTATTAGCGGACACCGCGGCACGAACGCTGATCGCTCCGCGTGAGCTTCCGGTCGGAGCCATCACCGCCCTGATCGGGGCACCGGTTTTCATCTACCTGCTGCGGCGGAGCTAACGGCGTCGCTCGTTAATTCTGTAATGCAGTAATGGGTAATTTCGTAATGATTCTTGAGGCGATAGACATCTCGGTTCAGATAGGAGAAAGGCTCATCCTGGATAAGGTTTCGGTCGAGGTGTCGGAGGGTCAGATCCTGGCCTTGCTCGGACCGAACGGTGCTGGCAAGACGACTCTGTTGCGAACGTTGAATCGCACGGTCATGCCGACGCACGGCGAGGTGCGGCTAAACGATGAGCCGCTCGCGAATTTCTCGCGACGTGATATCGCGAAGACCATCGCTGCGGTTGCACAGGAGAATGAAACAAAGTTTCCCGTCTTGGTGCTTGAGTTTGTACTCGCCGGGCGGTTTGTACACGGCCGGGCATTCGGATGGGAAAGCGAGGGGGATATCGCGGCCGCGCGGCGGGCGCTGGCGCAATGTGATCTCGCGGAATTTGCGGATCGGCTGATGAACGAGCTGTCGGGCGGCGAGCGTCAACGGGTCGTGCTCGCGCGGGCACTGGCGGCGGAAGCGGCGGTGCTCCTGTTAGACGAGCCGACGGCGAATCTCGATCTGGCACATCAGGCTCTGATGTTCCGGGTCGTTCGCGATCGTTGCGATGCCGGAATGTGTGCGGTCGTGATCACGCATGACCTCAACATCGCCGCTGAATTCGCCGACCGGGTAGTGCTGCTGCATTCAGGATCGGTCACCGCCTCGGGAACCCCGGCCGAGGTTCTGACGACAGAGAATCTGCAGCGGGTCTACAACATTCCCGTCCTGCTCGACGTAAATCCGGCGAGCGGGAGAACGCGGGTGACGACGGTGTTTTGAATGTTGTTCTTGGTTCGTAGTTCGTAGGTCAGTGATCGTGGTTGGTTGATCGTAGTTCGTTGATCGTCGACCCCGTACGACACTAATCACTACCGTCCTCGTGAGCGGACGGGACTGAGTCGTGCCGGCGTCGTCGCAACGAACAACGAACTGCGAACAACGAACTAACATTTTGACAACTGATGAGAAGGAAGCCGGTGTGAGTCCGGCACTGCCCACGCAACCGTGATGTGGATTTTGGATTTTAGATTTTGGATTTTGGATTGGAAGAGCCGCCTAAAGGCGGGACTCTAAACAATCCAAAATCTAAAATCCAAAATCCACAAGTCGGGAACTTCTTATCGCTTGTTCGGTTTAGAACCATTCTGCGTGTGGGCAGAAGAGGAAACGAAATGAAAGTTCTATTTGCGATATTGCTGGCGGGCATACTTGCTCTTCCGGCGTTTTCACAGACCGGCAGCACGGTGTCAGGGATCGTACAGCATCCGGACGGTACGCCGATCGGCAAGGTCAGAGTCGAGCTCGTCGATCCCACCGAGCTTTCGGGGCCGTTGCAAACCGAAACAAACGATAAAGGCGAATTCACGCTCGTAAACCTGCGTGCCGGGAGTTATCGGCTTCGCCTTCGCTCGAATGATTATGAAACTACAAGAAATGTAGTCGTCGGAGCCGAAAGTCAGAATATCGTCATCGTATTTCCGTATGAGCCGAACATTCGCGAATCGGTGACCATCTCGATCGACGCTCCGCAGGATGAGGACGCCGTTGCCAAATCGGTAAATCTGATCACAGGTCAGGAGATGCGTGATCGCGCGGACTTCACGCTCATCGATACGCTTCGAACGATCCCCGGATTTCGTATACAGCAACTCGGCGGATTCGGACGAACCGCATCGATCAAATCCCGGGGCCTTAGAAACCACGACACCGCAGTGTTGGTCGATGGGGTCAGGTTTCGAGATCCCGGTTCGATCACCGGCGACGCAACTCCTTTCCTGAGTGATCTCACTTTGACGAGCGTCGACCGAATCGAAGTGCTGCGCGGCTCAGGCAGCTCGCTCTACGGGACGAATGCGATCGGCGGAACGGTCGACTTTCAAACACCGACGCCCCGTCGCGGATTTCACGGCCAGGTCTCGGGAGCGGCCGGCGGACTGGGGCTCGGAAGATTTCGATCGAACCTCTCGTACGGCACCCGCAGCTTCGGGATCAGCGGCGGTCTGTCGCGGACGGCTTACACCAGAGGCATCGACGGCGAGGACAACGCCAGCAATACGAACTTTCAGACGCGGCTCGACTATCGACCCACGGATAATACCGAGATCTCGGCACGTTTCTTTGTATCGAAGGCACGCGTCCGGCTTAACC
>CAMLKY010000258.1 GCA_946480545.1 uncultured Acidobacteriota bacterium | reverse complement strand
GCTCGCGGGTCCAAAGCTGCGGCTGGTGTTCGGTCTGTCCGACCTCAACAAGGCGCGATATGCCGAGGCTTGGCTTCCATGCAATCTGCTCTTCGATCAGTACAGCATTGACCTCGAGATCCAGATCACCGGAACCGCTGCCGCGCACTCGGTGATCACCAACGGCATTGTCACTAATATCGGCTCGAATCACTGGAGCATCGCCTTCCCTTCCAGGTTTACTGCGATGTCGCCGATGCTCGAGGTTCGTGCATCGGACACGCTAACATCGCAAACCGATTCGGTCGTCCTTCCCGTGTCGGGCAACAATGTCACGATCGAAGCCTGGAAGCCGGTCGCGAGCGGCGTAAACCTGACTACCGAGATAAATAACATCAAGGCATTCCTCGCCGACAACGAGAACGACTATGGATCATACGCCCACGGCAATCGGTTTGTCGCGTTCTTTAACGGCAGTGGAGGAATGGAATACGAGGGCGGCACGACGACTTCGACCGCTGCTTTGCTTCATGAGACGTTCCATAGTTGGTTCGCACGGGGCATAAAGCCCGCATCGCAGGCGGACGGCTGGTGGGATGAGGGATTCACGACCTGGCATGACAACGGGGCGAACGATTCGTCTGCGTTTGACTTCGGCGATCCGCCGATCCTGCTTTGCTCTCGCGATCCCTGGCAGCGAAATACGCCCGGCAACTCATACTCGGACGGAAATACCTTCTGGGAGGGTATCGCCTCGATGATCGGCACCGGAACACTCAACGATCGCATGCGCGATCTCTACATCGCGAATAGGGGTAATCCTGTCTCGACGCAGATGATCGAGGAATTTCTCTTGTGTAAGACGGGCAACGAGAATATCGTCGACGCGTTCCACCGTTTTGTCTATGGGCTCGCGAATCCGTCGCCGGCACCTGATCTGTGGCTGCGAGACGAGGTTGGTGACCCGGGAGCCGATCAGTGGGCCGGAACGTTTTGGGATTCCCCTGACCTCTGGATAAGAAACCAAGACGACGGCGGAACGTCGCACCAGGCACCAGAGTCAGGGCAGGACAACTGGTTCTACGCTCGCGTTCGAAACAAGTCGGCAGCCGGAAATGCAAGGCACTTCGCTGTCACATTTCACTCGCGTGGATTTCTCGGCACGCAGTTCGAGTACCCGGACGACTTTCTCCCATGCATCGCCGCGAAAGCCGATTTCGATCTCAACGCCGGCGATACGCGAATCGTAAAGGCGAAATGGCCGCGCTCCCTTGTTCCGCCGAAAGATACCCACACGTGCATGCTGGCATCGGTGATCACTCGAAGCGATCACCCAGTGGCGGGAAGGCATGTATGGGAGCATAACAACCTCGCTCAGAAAAATCTGACAGTCGTAGATCTTCAGGCTGACGAGCTGTTCGTCATACTCCCGATCGTGATACGCAACTGGAAGCTAAGGTTCGATCCGCGATTCCAGCTTGAGATCTGGAAGCCGAGGACGGGCAAGGGGCTGAGCGTCGCACTCGTGAATCGCTCGAAGGATTTCTTTAAGCCCTCGAAGGCTGACATCCGGCAATTCGCACCCGACCTGCAAACCGTACGCGTTCCACAAGGGAGGGTCCGGCTCGAGTGCGGCACACCGGTTACTGCGCTTAGCCGTTCGGATACGAGCCGGCGCCTCTCATCGGTAGATCCCTTGCGTCTGCGATCGACATTTCCGGCGGCGTGGGAGACGGACTTCGCCGACGGCGAGGTATCTACACTGGATGTGAACATCCCCCAGTACACGCAGAACCTCGTCGGCCTAAAACTTACCGCTTCCGAAGCATTCAAGCCGAAGAAGCCGATCAAGATCCATTTCGTTCAGCGAAACCTAAAGACGAAGCAGATCGTCGGTGGTGTCGCGGTCCAAATCAGCAGGGGCGGGAATGGTGCGAGCGTTCGGGAATAAAACTCCCCTCCCTTCGCACGTCACATCACAACTTGACCCGGTGGAAGGAGAACCTATCCGCCGAAGGAGGCTCTATGGCAAATGAAAAAGACACAGGCTTGCTGACGGTTGCAGCGATTCACAAAGGTAAAGAGGGCGACGAGATCTTTTTTAACGAAAGGCAGCAGATCTTCACGCTTTCCCGCAGGACCACCGCAACCGAACAGATGCGTTTTCTCAGGGACGCACTCAAGAAGAACACCCCGGTCAGGGCCGTGCTCGACTCAAAGCGTGCGGTCGTTGAGAAGATCGAGATCGTGGAGGAAGGCGAGATCAAGGAATTCCGTAAGAACTTTCCGCTCGAGCCCAGGCCCGCGAAACCGGCCGCCTTCGATGTGAGAAAGCTGGACCCGACGGTATTTAACCTCGCCGACATCAAGCTGAAGTGGCCGGCATTCAAGCTGTGCAGCAAGTACGTCCCCAGTTTCGCCAAAGCAAAAGAGATCTTCGATTACTGTGCCGCCCAGTCGTGTCATCTCCCGGGCACCACGGCAGTCACCCCGTGCATCCCGTTCCAATACGTTCGCGACGGCTGCTACGCACGGGCGCATAAGATGCGAAAAATAATCACGACGAAATACGGCTACTGCTGTGAGAAGGTATTCAGCTTTGCGATCCCGCAGGGCACGTACCGGCTGGCAGTAAAGGCTGATAAGTGGGGTGGCTGCTGTGTTACGTGGTGGTATCACGTCGCACCGCTCATTCGTGTAAGAGTAAAGATACTCAGCTTTAATTTCGTATTTGCCATGGTGATCGATCCCGGCATGTTCAATGGCCCGGTCCTTCTCAGCACCTGGCTGTCCGCCCAGGAGAATACCGCGTGTCATCCGAACGCTAAGGTGACGATGTATTCGATCCAGCCAGGATCGGCGTATGCGCCCGCCAACGGCATGGGAACGGCGTTCTCGACGGATCCCGCTTACACGGCGACCGACGCGACGTTGATCAACTACGCAGGACTGACGACCTGCTGAGGGCGATCGACGTCAAGGCGAGTCGACCTCGCGGGTCGACTCGCCCGATGCAGAGCGTTATAACAAGATCACGATGAACCAGGACAACGAATACTCACGAAAAATGACGATCGCCAGCCTCGTTGAAGACGACCAGGGAGCAGAGCTGACCTTTCTCGAATCAGCACGCTTTTACAGGCTGCCGAAAGAGAATCCGGATTTTAGTTCGTTTGTGCAGCTATTGCGCGATGCATCGGAGAGTGGGCGCCCGCTCGAGATCACGACCGAATCGATCGCGAGCGAAACTATCGTTGATGTGGTGCCGCGTCGGGAGGATTAGAAAATGGAGAATGCAAGACGATGGAAGATCATCGCAGCGGCAAGTTCCGCCCTGCTTTTGTTGGTCATCACCGGTGTGGTGATCATCTACTGGGGGACCTCCACGACCGTTGTTATCGTCGTTCGACACGGCGAACGAAATGATTCGCAATCGTGCACCGCACCGGTTCCCGGTGGAACGCCAAATCCTCCATTGAGCAGTCCCGGCGAAGATCGCGCGGTGGAATTGCGACACGTCGTGGAAGACACCGGAATCCAGGCGATCTATGCGAGCGAGCTTTGTCGCACGGTACAGACCGTAGATGACACGGCGACACTTCTTGGTCTCAGTGTTATCCCCGTCGACCAGCACGCTCCTGATCATTCGGGAAACGTCGACGATCTTGTCGATCAGATACTCACCAACAACACGGGACAAAAAGTCCTGGTCGCCGGTCACTCAGAGACCGTGCCGCTTATCGTCGAGAAGCTTGGCGGGGGAACTATCGATCCGATCAGCGGCGAGTTCGACAATATGTATGTCGTGACGATATTCCGGTGGTGGTTTCTAAAGCGGACCCGCGTCGTCCGCTTGAAATACGGCGAGCCCTCGTGAGCAAAAGCTCAGGGCTTCGATACAACGAACGCCTTTCCGTAAGCTTCGCGTCGGACAAATAGTCTCGGACTTTGAAGACCTCGCTTCTCGGGCGGCAGGTTTTTGTCATCGCCGTTGACGAAGAAGATCTTCGGTCCCTTCGCATTCGTCGTGACAGCATTATCGGCCTCACGTTTCTTCATCTCGTCGAGCTGCAGTCTGGGCACTTCTTTCACTGCGTAATTGAACCAGTTTCGGTCGATCACCTCGCCGCCGGCACTTCGATCGGCCTTTTTAAGTCCCTCCAGCAATGAATATGTCAGGAGTCCGTGCCCGAGCCGGTTTGTCTCGAGAGCGGCCTGCTGGCTCTGCGACGCCGTCAGTATCGAAATTCCTTTTTCGTACGCGAGCTGCGCGAGCCCGCGCGAGTTCATCGGCCCGCGCCTCTTTTCTTCGGACTCGAGAGCCTGGCCGGAATTGCATGCATCGATAACCATGAACAAGTTTCCGGCGTCGACCGGTCCGAAAGACGCCTCGAGATCCTCATCCGAAATCGCCAGCTTGTAGTCATTCTCGAAGCCGTCGTACGGCAGCAAATAAAAACGGTCGCAGTTCT
>CAMLKY010000257.1 GCA_946480545.1 uncultured Acidobacteriota bacterium | reverse complement strand
GAACCGTACCATCTGGGAGCCCATCGAGCGGGTCTCATAGAACGACGATCCCGGAACGACAGCGACACCGATCTCTCGTATCAGGTGCTTGGTAAACTCGACATCGTCCTCGAAACCGAAGTCGGAGATATCCGCCATGACGTAATACGCTCCGTCCGGTGAATCACATTTGAACCCGGCCTCACGAAGCACGGGGACGATGAAGTCGCGCTTACGCTGGTATTCGACCCGAAGATCGTCGTAGTAGCTCGGCGGCAGGCTCAACGCATACGCGCCCGCATGCTGAAGCGGGTTTGCCGCACCGACGGTCAGGAAGTCGTGGACCTTTCTGATCGCGTGCGTGATCTCCTCGGGTGCGATGCAGTATCCGACCCGCCAGCCGGTAACCGAATAAGTTTTCGAAAGAGAATTGACCACGACGGTCCGCTCACGCATCCCGTCGAGTGTCGACATGCAGATATGTTTTGTCGCTCGTGGTTCGTTGTTCGTCGTTCGTTGCTCGTCGAGACCTCGAACCTGGGACTTCTGGGATCCGAGACCAGGGACTTCCCGGTCGTAGATGATGTGTTCGTAGATCTCGTCCGTGAAGCAAAGCGCGTCAAACTCTCTGCAAAGCCCGGCGATGAATTCCATCTCATCGCGCGTAAAAACCTTACCGGTCGGGTTGTTCGGGTTACAGATGATTATCGCCTTTGTCTTTTCGTTGAATGCCGCCCGCAATTCATCACGGTCGAAAACAAACCCGTCGTCTGTGCGATAGAGTGGAACGAACCTTGGATAAGCACCGGAGATGATCGCGTCCGGCATATAGTTCTCGTAGTACGGGTCGAACATCACGACTTCTTCACCCGGGTCGATGGTCGCCATCGCCGCTGCGATCATGCCTTCGGTCGAGCCGCACGTGACCGTGATCTCGGTCTCGGGATCGATGTCGAGTCCGAGAAACCATTTCGTCTTCGCGGCGATCGCATCGCGAAAACTCTTTACGCCCCACGTGATCGCGTACTGGTTGTGATCGTCGTCGATCGCCTCTTTCGCCTTCCGCTTGATGTCTTCCGGCGCTGGCCAATCGGGAAATCCCTGACCGAGATTCACGGCACCATACTTCACCGCTTCCCGACTCATCTCACGGATAACGGATTCTGTGAACGACGCCGCTTTTGCGGAGACGTGACTCTTTGAAACTCTCGGCTTTGACATAGAAATGGAAACTACTTTTCAGCGAGCCCGAGCTGTGTCGGCTGTTTTGAAAAGAAGCTCTCGTCTGTGGAATCGATCTGCCGGACATCGGATCTTTGCTCGGCATGCTCGATCCGGGCTTCAGGAAGGAACTGATTGAATAGAGAACGTACGCGACCTTCGTCGCAATCGTGCACCGCTGCACGAAAGCCGGCGAGTATTCGCTCGACCTCGTCCTGGGAGTAGGCGGCGATCTTTCCGATAAAGATCTTCGGATGATTCGTCTTATCAAGGTCCTCGCCGGTTATCTCCAGCTCCTCGAAAAGCTTCTCGCCCTTTCGAACACCGGTGAACACGATATCGATATCCTCGTAAGGAGTCAGGCCCGACAGGCGGATCATGTCCTCGGCAAGATTTACGATCTTTACCGGCTCGCCCATATCGAGGATAAATATCTCTCCGCCGCTGCCGAGCGCCCCGGCCTGCAGCACAAGCTGCGATGCTTCCGGGATCGTCATGAAGTAACGGGTCATTTCTTTATCCGTTACGGTTATCGCTTCGCCGCGGCGGATCTGCTCGCGAAAGATGGGTACGACCGAGCCGGCCGATCCCAGCACATTGCCGAACCGCACCGCCATGTAGTTGGTTTCGAAGCGTTGATTCAGTCCCTGGACGACGATCTCTGCGATACGCTTCGACGCACCCATGACAGACGTCGGGTTGACTGCCTTGTCGGTAGAGATCAGAACGAAGTCCCGCGCTCCATAGCTGCCGGCAAGCTCGCCCAAGCATCGGGTGGCGAGAACGTTGTTCTTGATCGCTTCGACAGCATTCACCTCCATCAGCGGCACGTGCTTATGAGCGGCCGCGTGAAAGATCACCTCGGGCTTGAAGCGTTCGAAGATCTCGCGCATCCGCGGTTCGTCACCGACGTCGGCGATCAGCGGCACAAACTCGATCTCACCGATGTCCTGCAGCTCGCGGCCGATCTGGAAAAGGAAGAACTCGGCACGCTCGACAAGCAGGATGCACTTCGGCCGATAGTTGATGATCTGGCGCACGAGCTCGGACCCGATCGATCCGCCGGCCCCGGTGACCATCACCGTACGACCGGTCAGAAAGTCATGGAGATTCTTGTCGTCGAGCTCTACAGGCTCTCGCCCGAGAAGGTCCTCGATCTGAACGTCGCGGATGCGGCTGACTGAGACACGTCCTGTAGCGATCTCGTTGAGCGACGGAACGATCTGCGCCTTCACCGGGATAGCACTGCAGATGTCCATGATGCGCCGGATCTCCATTCCGCCGGCTTCATCCAAAGCTATGACGACTTCCTTAATGTTCAGTTCGTCGACGAAGCGAGGCAGCTCTTTCGTCGTGCCCAGAACCTTATATCCGCTAACGCTTCCGCCTTTCTTTCGTGGGTCGTCATCCACGAGTCCGCGAATCTCAAGTTCGATGTCGCGACGGCCGCTAAGCTCCTTTACAAGCGTGGCACCCATACGACCGGCCCCTATGAGGAGAGCGGGCTTTCGCTTAAGGCGGTGCTTGCCCGTGAACATCTTGTTCTTTTCGCCGAATTCGTAAAGGAAGCGCCGCAGCACCCTGAGACCTAGCAGGCCGCCGAACGCGAGCCCGGTGTCGATCAGGATCACCGAGATCGGTACCTGCCACAGGTTGAAATCCGTGAATATCAGCAGAAATCGAAACGCTACGAGGATGCCGCCCGAAACTAGCGCGGCTTTAAGGAATACTTTCAGATCCTCGATGCTCACATACCGCCAGAGGATCGAATACGCGCCCACCAGGAAGAGGGATGAGAACTGAACAAGCACGACGAACGGGAGCTGTCTGAGAAGAACATCTACGTAAAAGTCTCCGAGTTGAACGTTAACCGCCGGCAGGTACGCTACAAAGAAGGCGCCGCTTAGCACCGCAACGTCCGCTAGAAACTGTACCGGACGGCGCAAAAACCAGAACCTTTCCGTAAGTTGATTTTGTTCGTTCACGCTGAAAATGACAGGGGTTTAGTTATCTAATAACATTCTGAACTTACATTGCCCAGAGCTAAACGTCAATATTCTTGCCTTGCCAGAGGAGGGAATGACGGCGGACAACGGAATAGGGAAAAGGTTGAATCAAAGGCATTTGTGGGTTATTCTTGGCCCTTGCTCCGAACCGAGGTTTAATCGATGTATTTCCGGATAGTATTAACGTTCCTGATCGTTGTCGGCACGGGTTTGCTGGCCTTTTCGCAGACTGTGCCAGTCGTGCTCGAGACGGAGAAGGGCTATCTGATCGGCCCGGGTGACGAGATCACGGCCAAGGTGCTCGGCGAGTCGCAATTCGATTTCGTCGCGACGGTCGATGAGAACGGCAAGCTCCAAGTGCCTTTCTTCGACGTTCCCCTCGTCGCGAAATGCCTCAGCGAGCGCGACCTCCGCGTAGAGGTCCTCAAGCTCCTCTCGAAATATCTAAAGAGCCCTCAACTTAGTATCCGGGTAACGCAGCGGAACAGCCGGCCTCCGGTAAGTGTGCTGGGCGAGATCCGGCAGCCGCAGCAATTCAATCTCACACGCCGCGCTTACCTCCTCGAGCTGATCTCGTATGCGGGCGGCGAAACGGAAAAGAGCGGCGGGATCATTCAGGTCTTTCGCACCCGGCCGCAGATGTGCGGCGAGGGCGGCGAAGCCGACGACTGGAAAGTAGTGGGCGACAGCGGGATCGGCGTGCCGTCGAGAAACTATAGTCTGACCAGTCTTCGACAAGGTACTACCGAATCGAATCCCGAGATCTTCCCCGGAGACATTATCGTGGTCGCGAAAGCCGCGCCGGTATACGTAGTCGGCGAGGTAAATCGTCCTGGTGAGTTCAATCTTCCCGAAGGCGGTCTGCCCCTGACGCAGGCAATCGCGATGGCGAGCGGGATCACGCGGGAAGCGAAGACCAAGAACGTGAAAATTTATCGTCGGAAGACTGGTTCATCGCAGCCGGAAGTTATCGCGGTGAACTATGCCGATATCAAGAAGGGTGGTGAGAAGGACGTCATCCTTCAACCGTTCGATATCGTCGAGGTCGATAAGGCCAAGAAGTCGATCGGCGACATACTTCTCGAAACGATCACGGGGTTGCCAAGTCGCATCCCGATCCCGTTACGACCGTTCTAATCTTCATAGAGCTTCTCGATAACGTCGCGATATTTTTCCTCTACGACCCGGCGCTTGATCTTGAGCGTCGGGGTCAATTCACCACCCTCGACCGTCAACTCATTTTCT
>CAMLKY010000256.1 GCA_946480545.1 uncultured Acidobacteriota bacterium | reverse complement strand
CCCTTTTCATTCTGTCCTTTTTATTTGAGCGAGGAATTATGGACCCGAAGTATAAAAGTGAAAGTGAGGTCATCGATCTCGTGCGTTCCTTTGAAGACGCAACAATTTCGCGGGATGACTGGAAGCATGCCGAGCATCTGGTCGTCGCGATCTACTACCTGACCCATAATGATCTCGAAACCGCATACGAGAAGATGCGCGACGGGATACTCAATTTGCTTGTAAAGGCGTTTGGCGTCGATCTGACAAAAGAGATGCCGTATCACGAGACAATAACGCGATTCTGGATGGAAACCGTGGCGGAGTATAACGCGACCAGAAATGGCACGAGCCTGGTAGAAAAGGCGAATGCGGTTGCATATATGTGGGACAAGGATTTTCCACTCAACTTCTACAGCCGCGAGCTATTGTTCTCCGATGAAGCACGGACGCGGTTCGTCGAGCCGGACCTTGTTCCGTAAAGACGTTCTCTTTTGTATTCACCGTGTGCTAAATTTCTAGGCGTAGATCTTCGAGCAACCGCCTTTGCCGATCGTGCCCGAACAAGACACACAGGATTTGACCGATATTCTTCGTCGTTGGAGTGACGGCGATGCCGCTGCGCTCGAACGCCTAACGCCGGTCGTATATGCGGAGCTGCACCGGATCGCAAAACGCTACATGCAGCGCGAGCGCGACGGTCATACGTTACAGACAACGGCGCTTGTCAACGAAGCTTATGTACGCCTGATCGACTGGAAAAATGCGAAGTGGCAAAACCGTGCGCACTTTTTCGGAGTCTCGGCACAACTGATGCGACGCATACTCGTCGACTTTGCCCGCAAGCGCCCGCGCGTCAATGAAACGACCGTCAAAAAAGTCTCACTCGACGACGCTTTGACCGTGACCGCCGAAAAGGATGCGGACCTCGTCGCACTCGACGAGGCACTCAACGAGTTGGCAAAGTTCGACGAGCGAAAGGCGCGGATCGTAGAACTCAAGTTCTTTGGCGGATTGAGTGTCGAAGAGATCGCCGAAGTCGTGGGCGTTTCCGGCATCACCGTCATGCGTGAGTGGCAGAAGGCGAAGGCCTGGCTTTACCTGCAGCTCAACAAGAATTAGATGGACCCCGTTCGCTGGAAAAAGATCGACGAGCTCATTGATGCTGCACTCGAGCTGCCGGAGGCGGATCGCGTCCGCTTCGTTACGGAACACTCCGACGGCGACGACGAGTTTCGGAACGAGGTACTAAATCTTCTTGCTGCCTACAGTGAATCAGACGAATTCCTTCAACACTCGGCGATGAACGTCGCCGCGCGAGCGATCGCCGACGAAGACATCCACATCTCCGCCGTAGGTTACCTGAACAAGACTATCGCGACCTACCGGGTCGAGCGTCAGCTCGGTGCGGGTGGAATGGGCGAGGTTTACCTGGCATTCGACACAAAACTCAAACGCAAGGTCGCTCTCAAGATATTGCCGGCGGAATTCGTTTCGAACGATGAGCGGGTGAAACGCTTCGAGATGGAGGCACGCGCGATCTCTTCACTGAACCATCCCAACATCGTAACGATTTACGACGTTGGAAACTTCGAGGGCGTCAATTATATCGCTACCGAGTTTGTCGAAGGCAGGACATTGCGTGACCTGATGGGCGGACAATTCAAGATCCGTAACATCCTGATCAACTCGATCCAGATCTGTGATGCCCTTTCAGCAGCGCATAAGGCAGGCATCATCCATCGCGACATCAAGCCCGAGAACATAATGATCCGTAAGGACGGCTACGCGAAGATCCTCGACTTCGGACTCGCGAAGCTGACCGAGATCGACCCGCATACGCTCACCGATATGGCGAAGACCTCGAAGGGCGTGATAATCGGGACCCCGGCGTACATGTCGCCGGCGCAGATCAGCGATGACCGGGTCGATCACCGGACGGATCTCTGGAGCTGCGGCGTTCTGCTCTACGAATTCCTGACGGGCACCAACCCGTTCAAAGGAGCAAACCGGCAGGAAACGTTTCAGGCGATCATTTCAAAGACGCCTCTGCCATGCACTTCGCTGAATCCTTCACTGCCGCCTGAGATGGACCGGATCGTTGCCAAGCTGCTCGAGAAAGATCCGGGAATGGGTTATCAGTCGGCGGCCGACCTGCGTGCGGACCTCAAACGGGTGAAACGTGAGATCGATTCCTCCCCGTCATGGACGACGGACAGCGATCATTCGGTGCCGCCGGATGCGAGCCCGCGCACGACGTCGTGGGCCCGCTGGGCGGCGATCGGCGTGGCCGGATCGATGGTCGTCGCGATAGCTGGCGGATCTTACTATTACTTCGCAAACCGCAAGGATCCGAACGCGATCGACTGGTCGGCGGCCCGTAGTACCCAGCTCACCGATCTGCCCGGAACCGAGTTTTTCCCCAGTCTCGCGCCCGACGGCAAGAATCTCGTCTACGCGGCACCTGACGACGGCGATCTCGATATCTTCTCCCAACCGGTCGCCGGCAAGAACCGCGTCAACCTCACGGCGAACTCGCCGGCAGATGACAGCCAGCCTGCCTATTCGCCGAACGGAGATTTCATCGCGTTTCGATCTGAGCGTGGTCCGAAGGGAGTCTATGTGATGGGTGCGTCGGGCGATAATCCGAGGCTGGTTTCAGAGAATGGATATCACCCGTCCTGGTCGCCCGATGGTAAGGAGATCGTTGTCAGTTCGTTCGGACGCGATCAACCCACCGTTCGAGCGGCTCCCGGGAGCATGCTGACCGTGATCAATCTCGGTACCGGCTTAAAGCGTGAATTGGCGAAGGTCGAAGCGTCATTCCCCGCGTGGTCGCCGAACGGCCATCGCGTGGCGTATTGGTTCCACAGTGGCACTTTCGGACGCCGGGATATCGCGACGATCCCCGCGAGTGGCGGCGAACCAATTGTCGTTGCGAAGGACTTCGCCGTCTCGAATTGGAATCCGGTGTGGTCGCCGGACGGCCGCTATCTTTACTTTGTGAGCAGCAAGTCGGGGAACATGAGCTTTTGGCGGGTAAGCATCGACGAACAAACCGGCGAGGTCTTGAGCGAACCTGAACCGGTAGTCACGCCGGCCAAGTACAGCCGGCACCTCAGCTTTTCCAGCGACGGGAAACGACTGGTCTACGTTCAAACGAACAATCGTTCCAATATCCAGGGCGTGGATTTCGACCATGTGGCGGGAAAGGTGACGAGCGCTCCCTTTTGGATCACGCAAGGTGACCGTGAAGTCTCGCGGGCTGAGCTTTCCGCCGATGGATCTCGATTTGTGATGCGTCTGATCCGTCCGACGCAGGACGATATTGTGACGGTCAGTCGAGATGGAAACGACTGGCAGGATGTGACGAACGACGAACCGTTCGACCGCTATGTCCGGTGGTCGCCGGACGGACGGCGGATCGCGTTCGGATCGGACAGGAATGGCGGTGGTCAGGTCTGGGTCTGCAACGCTGACGGTTCGAACCTACGACAGCTCACATTCACGTCAGGTCCGGAAACCGGGACCGGCTTTCCTGTGTGGTCTCCGACAGGCGACAAGCTGGCCGTTTACTTTGACGGCACGACGACGCTTCTCGACCCTTCACTCTCTCAAAACGAGCAGCAGGCGCCCACGCTTCCCACGGATGGCAAATATCGAATGGTTGTTTGGGATTGGTCGCCCGACGGAAAAAAGCTCGGGGGCGTTATCGCCGAAGGCACGAAGCGTCACATAGGCTACTTCTCCTTCGAGACAAATCAGTATCACGTCGTCATAGAAAATTCCGACGCACTCCCGTCATGGCTGCCTGATAGCCGCCGTTTCATCCACAGCGTCCGGAGCAAGGTCTTTCTCACGGACATCGAGACTGGTGAGACAAGGGAGATCTTTTCCAATCCTGACGTCGAGATCCGTAGCCCATTCATCAGTCGCGACGGCAGGCTTCTCTACTACGTCGCAGCGAATGCAGAGTCGGACATCTGGCTTTTGGATCTGACCGCGGAAAGATGAAACTTGATCGTATGAACGCCCGTATTCATTTCATGCCGATACCCTCATTTCCGACCCGAATCCATTCCTGTTGTCGATAGCGGCAACACGTACTGACACCCAGGATAAATCGCTTTCCCAGTAATTCTTTCCAAACGGATTACGTTATTATGTGACTTTCGGAAGGCTCGGTTTAGAACCGTTTGGCCAATACGAGACAAACTAGAGATGCTCAGATTCTTCAATACACTTACGCGCCGGCAGGAAGAGTTTCACCCGATGGAAGATGGACACGTTCGGATGTACATCTGCGGTCCGACCGTCTGGAATTTTGCCCACATCGGGAACTTTCGCACCTTTATCTTTGGCGACATCTTGCGGCGTTATCTGAAGTACAAAGGGTACCGCGTTACGCACGTCTTCAATCTCACTGACATCGACGACCGAATCATAAACGAGTCGGCGAAGAAGGGTGTATCG
>CAMLKY010000255.1 GCA_946480545.1 uncultured Acidobacteriota bacterium | reverse complement strand
GGGCGTGGCCGGCCTCAACGAGAATGTCATCAACAGCGAGGGCAACATCCGAAACAACTCCATGAAGATGGACCTCGATTACGCACTCGCGAAATCCAACAACACATACTTCCAGCGTGTCGGGGTCAACATGGGCTCGAGCAAAATGATCGAGTACGCACGCAACCTGGGCCTCGGCGAAAAGACCGGGATCAATGCGGAAGGCGAAACGCCCGGCAAGCTTCCATACGGAAACAGCAACCCGCGCATCTATTCGCACGGCGATGATTTTGCGGTGACCCCGCTTCAGCTCGCAGTGATGGTTTCGGCCATCGCTAACGGCGGAAAAAAGGTCGTACCTCACGTTCCGCGCCAGCGTGTCGAGAGAACTGCTTACCAGCCGCATGTCAAAGCCCAGGTTCCGCTCCCGATGCGTAGCGTCGAAGGTGTCCTGCCGGGAATGATGGGCGCCGCTGAGTATGGCACCGCTCGCCGTGGCGTGGACGCCTCAATGGGAGTCGCCGGTAAGACGGGTTCGTGCATCGAGAGAGGATCGTGGGTCGGCCTGTTCGCATCGGTCGCACCGGTCGAGGATCCGAAATACTCGGTGGTCGTTATCACCCGCGGTCAGAGCGAGCGCGGACGATTCGCCGCGGCGATCGCCGGAAAGATCTACCAGGCCCTCGGCGGAAATATAAAAAGGAACAGAGACCTTTTGTATGCCCGGCAGCTGAAGGCGAAACCCGCGATCCCCGATTCGTCGGCTGACGACGATGACGGAGAAGAGTCGGATGTCGCCGAGGCTGATACCGAGGCCACGGAACAGGCGCCTATCGTAGTCGGGGCCTCGCCTCGACCTCAGGTAGCCGCCGCGCAGCCGGCGACCCCGGACAAGAAACTTGTTCAGAAGACGACCCAGAGCAAGCCCGCCTTTTCACCTGTCGTGATCGAGTTCGACAAGAGTGGTGCGGCCAAGAGCGAGCGTCCCAGAATTGTAAAGAACAAGTAACCGAAAAGCTTATTTCTCGGTCTTTTCTTCAAGAAACGCCGAACATTTCCCTGACCCGGAATGTTTCGGCGTTTCGCTTGTTTGAGCGTACGGATTCCGCTTGACCAAAAGGAAATTCTGCGTGATTATTTAGACTTCCGAATTTCGGAGAGAAGGCTCGACCTGTCCTGGATCGCGGGCTGGATTTGCTGGAAATCGTTGCAACGTTTCTTTTCGGTGCAACATCTGATTTCACGCGAAACCCTCAACGAAAAGCGGGTGTCGGCGAATAACAAGTTAGGATTTTTGGAGTGGCTGGAGGAAGCAGAAAGTAATGAAAACGATTTTTAGGTTTTTGAGCAACGGAGCATTGACGGCGGCGATCCTGGCCGTCGGAGCTGCTGCAGGATTTGCGCAGAGTGCGCCGGTAAACCCGAATTGCGCCGACCTCGAAGGACACAACGCGCTTTATACGAAGTTTACGGGAATCTATCAGAGCAAGAATCTTCCCGAAATGAAGACGGCGCTCTCGACAGGGAAAGAGTATCTCGAAAAGTACGGCTCGTGCGAGGCCTACAAAGATCAGGTCGAGTTCGTGAAACCGCATGTGGCCCGTCTCGACACAGCCGTTCCGGCCCGCGAGAAGGCAGACGCGCTGAAGCCTTTCTTCACGCGTTACGACGCGGGTATCAACTCGGACAATGCGACTGAGATTTTGACGGCCGGTAAAGAGATCCTGAACGTCAACAAGGACGACGTCAATATTATCGTTCCGATGGCGGTTGCCGCGAGCTACCAGTCAACCAAAGAGAACAATTACAAGTTTGCCGACGAGGGAATCCGATATGCCAACGTCGCGCTTTCACAACTAAAGAGCGGCGCGCCCCTGACTAAAAAGGACGCAAAGGGTACCCCGGTCGTCGGAGTTCTCAAGTACACGTACACAAAGGAACAGGCGATCAATGAGCTTACGTATGCTCTGGCCTACCTGAACATGTACGGCAAGAAGAACAAGCAGGTTGCTCTTCCTCTGTATTATGAACTTTCGCAGTCGGCTATCTCGAAGAGCGACCCCAGGGTTTATGGAGCTATCGGCGATCATTACGTCGAGGAAGGTGCTCCGATCGGCGAAGAGATCGCGAAGCTGATTGCCCAGCAGCGAACGGCCACCGACGAAGCTGTAAAGCTTGATCTCGACAAGCAGATCAAGGCCAAGATCGCACTCTTCAACGGTTACACCGAGCGTGCTCTTGATGCGTACAGCCGGGCACACAATGTTGCCAAGGCAGGTCCCTACAAGGACAACCTCTACAAGGTGATGCAGGGTCTCTACAAGCGTCGCTTTGAAAAGGAGACCGGGCTCGACCAGTTTGTGTCTTCGACGCTTGCGAAGCCGTTCCCGAATCCGACGACGCCGGTAGACCCGGTTGAGGATCCGGAACCGACTACGACCACGACTACGCCGTCCGCCCCTGCATCGGCAAAGCCCGCTGCGGCTACGACGAACAACAAGCCGGTTTCAACGGCTCCGGCCAAGGCCACGGTCGCGAAAAAGGCAACTCGCTGATCCAGTAACAATCCAGAAATCGGCCGGGTGTTTGGTGCAATACCAACACCCGGCTTTCTTTTTTCGGATCTTCTTCTTAAACTGAATTTCCGAATGAAGCTCTCGAGTTTTGAAAATCTTATCGGCTATTCGTTCAAGGATCCGGCGTTGCTCGAACGGGCGCTTACCCATCGGTCGTGGGCGCATGAGCACCTTGCCGGCAAGAGCGAGGACGAGATCCGCGCGGCCGAAAACGAATCGCTTGAGTTTGTCGGCGATTCGGTCCTCGGGCTCGCTGTCGCCGAGCAGCTCTTCCAGAAGAACCCCGACGCTTCTGAGGGCGAGCTTACGTTGATGAAGCACAAGCTCGTCAGCACGACAACACTAGCCCGCGTCGCGGAGGCATTGCAGATAGGTGAGTTCATTCGCGTCGGTCGGGGCGAGGAAAAGACCGGTGGCCGTCAGAAAAAAGCGATTCTCGCAGACTCGCTCGAGGCCGTTATTGCTGCTGTTTTTTTCGACAGCGGTTACATCGCCGCACGATCCGTGATCACCCGGATCTTCGCTGCTGAATTCCGCACCGCAACGCCGGCCGGCTCCGTGGATTACAAGACAATGCTGCAGGAGAAACTACAGGCCGCCCGTTTGTCCGGGCCCGTGTACTCGCTTGTTCGCACAGAGGGTGATCCGCATGCGCGAACGTTCTACGTCGAGGCGTCCTGGAACGACGGCCGGGCCGAAGGGAAGGGAAGCTCGATCAAGGCCGCCGAGATGATGGCCGCAAGTGAGGCTCTAAAGGTCCTGAACGGACATAATTCTGATCAGGCGAAACGGAGTTCCTGATCACAACGTATTGGTTTTGAGCCTTTCGGATTCGTTCTCACGCAAAGGTTTGAAGACGCATAGGCACTAGTGAATCGGTGCGTGGTTGTTCATCTCCTGTGTGTACCGTGTTTTCAGTGGTTACCTCCCTAGGCAACAACTACACGTGGTAACCACTGAAGACACGGAACACACAGAAGAAGACAAAAAGGGAAGTTAACGTTTGAATTCAAGTCGCCAAGAACCAAGTGGACTTTTATGAGCAAAGAAGAAACAGCCGAAAAGAAAGAACAGGACGAGAAGCCGAAGGGCCCGCCAAAGTCGACATTCCGTGAGTATTTCGAATCGTTTGCCGTGACGCTTGTGATGGCGATCTTTGGAATGACGTTTATCCTTCAGGCCGTCACGGTTCCGACCGGCTCGATGCAGAACACCATACTTGTCGGTGATTATCTTCTGGTCAACAAGTTCATCTTTTCGCCGGGCGGCGGCTCGGTGCCGTTCCTTCCGCAGCGGGATATCCAGCGCGGTGACATTATCGTGTTCAAATACCCGGGCAACAAGGTGCATCCGGAGATGGATGCTTCGCGAAATCCGCCGATCAAACCCTACCAGTGGAACTACGTTAAGCGTGTTGTAGGCCTGCCGGGCGAAACGATCGAATTCAAGAACAACCAGATCTTCATCAACGGCGAGCTTGTGCCCGAACATCGTGTCTACGGAGATTCCGACGATGACCAGTCTGCGCTAGAGACCCGCGAATTCGAGAACCGCGATCCCGAGGACAAGTGGCAGGTGTATTACACGGAAGACCGGACCGAATGGATACGCCAGGCGCGAGGCTATGAATTCGGGGTCCCCGGAAAGCCTATGCAGGTTCCCGAGAACAGTTATTTCGTGATGGGCGACAGCCGGAATAACAGCGAGGACAGCCGGTATTGGGGATTCGTGCCGCGCGAACTGGTGATCGGCCGCGCGATGTTCGTTTACTGGTCGTGCGACCGCGGTGCTTCGAACGGAAGCTTCTTCGGGTGTCTTTCACACCCGCGCCTCGATCGCATCGGCAAGTTCGTCAAATGAAAATCACCTTTAACGAGGAGATCGCAGGCGCGCTTCATT
>CAMLKY010000254.1 GCA_946480545.1 uncultured Acidobacteriota bacterium | reverse complement strand
CAGGCTTTAGCCTGTTACAAGCTAAGGCTTGCACTCGAAAACCCGCTGTCGAAAGTTAAGGACCACCATCAAGCCTAACGCAAAACCTGTCGCGATGATCACGCCGTAAAATCCGACGGTGTAATCGCCGCCATACGCATCGGCAAGCCGCCCTGTGATCATCCCGCCGACGACCGCGCCTAGAGTGTCGCCGATCGTGATCGCACCGAGGATCTTTGGATAATCCCGTTCGCCGAACATATCCGCGACCAGCCGCTGGATCAGTACAAATGCGCCGCCATAGCCAAGGCCAAAGGGTATCAGGAACAGAAACGCAGTGGTCGCATTCAGATCCAGCAGGAGAAACGTCGATGCGAACATCACCGCCGTGCAGACAACTATCACCCGCGGGGGTGAAAAGCGGTCGCTCAAGAATCCGAAGAGAAATTTTCCGCCAACGCTAACAGCGAACAGACCCGATAAGACGAGCGTTCCCTGCCACGCGGACATCCCGATCTTTGCCGTCTGAAGGATTAACTGCTGGCTCGTGACAAAGATCGGGTAGAAGATCAATGCCGCACCGATCGCGAATATCCAGAAGTGTGAAGTTCGCAATGCCTCACCAAAGCTAAAGCCCTCGGTTGCTTCTCGGCCATCTGCTTCCGCAACGGGCGGCCGTGTTCGAACGAGGATCGCGATCGCTGGTGCGAGTACTATCCAGATCAGCAAACTCACGAGAGCCATGGCGGTTCGCCATCCGAATCTCTCGATCAACGGCGTCGCCAGCGGTGGGATGAGTACGCCGCCGATACTGGTTCCCGTGAGCAGGATTCCCAGCGCGGTCCCACGCCGCCGTACAAACCAGTTCGAGACCAGCACCACGCTCGGGAGGACGCCAACGAAGCCAAGCGAGATCCCCATCATCACGCGTGAGATATAGACCACCGCAGTGCCCTGGGCAACCGAATGCAGGACAAGTGCGCTTCCGAGGAGCGCACAGCCGACCAACATCAACGGCTTGAGAGGAAATTTTTGTATCAGCCAGCCCGCGAGCGGCGAGATAAGACCCGAGAATAGAAATGTGAGCGACGCCCCAAACGCGATGAAACTCTCGGCCTCGGTCGCCGCGACGGAGCCTCGTGCTACAAAATCTTCGCGAATGGCTTTGTAGAAAACGGGGATCCCGCCGATCGAGAGCCCGTTGCTGACGACTAGTGCGAGCGTGGCGACGGCGACTATTACCCAGCCGTAGAAAAATCTTTCATTGGACCGATCGTTCATCAAAAATATAGCTGTCGGCTAAGAGCCAACAGCCAAGAGCAAATAGCCAGTCTTCAACTAGCTCCTGTTGTATCGTCGAATATACTCGGGCACTTCTGTTCCAGACGCGAGCCTTGCATCTGCGATCGGTTCACCGGTGCTCATGCCGAGCGGCAAGACGCCGGCCCAGACAGCCATCGAGTAATCTTCTTCGTCATCCTTTGGATCACCGACACGGATCTTAGCGGACGCTTCCGTGATCGGCAGCCGTAGGACACTCGTCGCTTTCAATTCGAGATCGGTCGGCCATCTGACATCCGCCCAGCGACCGGGAACGATGTGCTCGGTTAGAGCCTCGAGCGCTGCATTCTTTTCGTCTGTGTCCATGACGAGCTCGGCCTTTCCAAGGACAACAACCGAGCGGTAGTTGATCGAATGATGAAAAGCCGACCGCGCGAGAACAAGACCGTCAACCAGCGTAATGGTCACGCAGACGTTTATTCCTTCCGCGATGTTTCTAAGCATCCGGCTGGCGGCCGACCCGTGGATGTAGAGGTCATCACCGACACGAGCGTAGCCAGTCGGGATCACGTATGGCTGACCGTCGACTGTGAACCCGACGTGGCAGATGAATCCTTCGTCAAGGATCGCATCGATCGTCTCACGATCGTAATGCCCGCGATCCGGGAGCCGTTTTACTTTTGTTCGTTCGGTTTGAGTGGTTGAATTCATTTGGGATTTCGAAAGCCGAATTCTTCTTCGTGCAGCTTCGTGCAAATTCGTGGTTTCAGCATTCTTCGGTCTGCAGACTGTAACCACGAACATACACGAAAAACCACGAAGGAGGTCACTAATGCAATTCTTCAGTCTGTTAGCTACGATCTCGCAAATTAAAGGTCCATCGAAAAATAATGCGCCTCGATGTTCATTCGCTTTCGCAAATAAAATCGGTGAGCGTCGAATCGCTGCACGCCCGAAAGCAGCCGGACATGATTGCATCCTTCACTGCGCGCGTAGTCGACTATCCAATCAAAAAGGTCGCCGCCGTATCCCTTTGAACGTTCACCATCCTTCGCGATGAGGTCATCGATCTCAAGATATTTTCCACGATGCAGCCATTCGCTGATGCGTATGCCGGCGACGGCTTTTACTTCGCCGCCGTCCTGGACATAAGGAAGCTTAAAGTCGAAAAGTGCCATCTGACGGCGGACACGGGGGACGAACTCTTCATGTGTTAGGTGCGGGCGCAGTTGTGACATGACGCCGTAGCAGTTGTTGATCTCATCGTCGGTTGTGGCGAACGTGATCGTCATCGAATCATGTCGGTTCGGCTAAAGCCGGAGGAATTGAGCCTGGTCCACGGCCTAAAGGCCATGGCAATTTAAAGGCCGTGGCAATTTAAAAGGCTGTGGCAATTTAAAAAGGCCGTGGCAATTTAAAGCACCATCGCGAATCAATGAACCCTTAAAAAAGTTCCGAGGATCATTTCGCGTCCATCCAGTTGTCGCCGCTCCCGATCTCGACAACGAGCGGCGCGTCGAGGTCCGCGGCGGCTTCCATCTCTCGTTTAATGATCTCACTCGCACGCTTTACTTCGTCCTTCGGTGCCTCGAACAGCAACTCGTCGTGGACCTGCATGATCATCTTTGTCTCGAGCTTTTCTTTCTCGAGCGCCTCGTGCACCCGCAGCATCGCGATCTTAACGATGTCGCTCGCCGTTCCCTGGATCGGCATGTTGATCGCCTCACGTTCGGCTCTCGAACGGACGCTGTAATTCCGATCGTTGATCGAAGGGAAGTAGCGCCTGCGTCCGAACATCGAGGTTACATATCCCTGCTTACGCGCTACTTCGGGAATCTCATCCATATACTTCCTGATTCCCGGGTATGTTTCAAAGTAATCGGCGATCACTTGTTTTGCTTCCGCCCGCGAGATGCCGACACGCGTGCTTAGGCCGTACGCCTCAACCGCGTACGCGATCGCGAAGTTCACGATCTTCGCAAGCCGGCGTTTTTCCTTTAGCTCCTTATCGTTCTTCGCCCCGAACACGAGCCGTGCTGTCTTTGAGTGAATATCCTCACCGGTCTGGTAAGCCTCGAGCATCACCGGGTCGCGCGTTATGTGCGCCAGGATTCGAAGCTCGAGCTGCGAATAGTCGGCTGAGATAAGCTTGTTTCCTTTATCGGCGACAAAGGCCTGGCGGATCTGACGACCAAGCTCGGTTCGGATCGGGATGTTTTGCAGGTTCGGATCGGTCGAGCTCAAGCGGCCCGTTGCCGCAACAGTTTGATTCAAACACCCATGTATCCGGCCGTCGGGTGCGATCATTTTCGGAAGCGAATCGGCATACGTCGCTTTGAGCTTGTCCATTTCACGAAAGTCGATAATGAGCTGTGCGATCTCGTAGGTATGCGCAAGCTCGTCGAGAACGTCGCGGCTCGTCGAAACCTGACCGGTGGCGGTCTTACGTCCGGTCGAGATGTTCAACTCCTCAAACACTTCGCCGACCTGCTTTGGTGAGCCGATGTTGAAATCGCGTCCCGCCAGCTCGAATATCCGTGCACGAAGTCGGTCGAGCTCCTTTCCGATCTGCTTCGAAAAATCCGTCAGCTCGTCACCGTCTACCTTCATCCCGGCATTCTCGATATCCGCGAGCACGCGCTCGATTGGCATCTCGATCTCGTCGTAGACCTTTACAAGATCAGCCTCCACGATCTTGCTTCTCAGGATCGGCGCAAGCTGCAGGATCCAGTCAGCACGCTCAGCGGAGCGGAATGCGGGCTCAGAAAAGCCGTCGGGAATATCACTGGCAGGATCGGTTTCCAAAAAGGCCTGTGCAAGGAACTGCGGCGAATAGTTCGAACGCGTCGAGTCCAGCAGGTAGGCAGCGATCATCGGATCTTCTTTTACCGCCGCGGGCTCGACACCGATCGTCTTCAGGACACCGAAATTTCGTTTGTGATCGTACGCGGATTTCTCGAGAAAGCCGTTCGAGAGAATGTCGCGGAGCGGCCCGAATGCGGCCTCCTTTCCTTCCTTGAAGTTTTCGAGATCGATGTAGTGAGATACGCCGGCCGCAGTCGCGATCGCGACGCCCGCGGGCGAACCCGTCATCACCCACGCCAAGCCGGTGCAGGGCTTCGCGCCTGCGGCGCCGCCCACCACGGACAGCTTCGACACCGCGCGCAAGCTGGGCCGCAAGGTGACGCTCTACCTCG
>CAMLKY010000253.1 GCA_946480545.1 uncultured Acidobacteriota bacterium | reverse complement strand
GAGGGATCTATGACGTGTGTGATGCTGGTATCGGCGTCGACTTGCTCGGGTTCCATGATCCGGGCTGGGAAATACTCGCCGCCGTCAATCAGCGGTTTCACATGGTCATATAACGCGCGTACGTCATCGATCCAGAATTGAAGCATGAAATTGTTCGCCCAGTCCTCGACGTAATAATTCTGTAGTCGGAAGAGCGCGTTTCCCAGGCGGCAGTCGACGCTGCCGCCCCACGCTTCCGTGAGATCGAAACCGAGCGCCGTGTAGAACTTCTTCGAGAGCTCGAAGTCCTTGGCCGGAACGTATACGTTCATCGATTTAATGATCAGATCCATCTACTTTGATTCGGGGTCCGAGTACAGGCAATCGAAAGCGCGTGACGCCGCCGACAACTGCCGAAGGTCCTGAGCGACCGCCCACCGCCGGGTCCGTCTATCGACGGCCATAACCGTCCAACCCATCCCGTCCTCGTCAGACAAATGCACGAGTATCGTGCCGTTGTTGTACTCGACCCGAGCGCGGTGCTTTGGATTAGACTCTTCTTCCAGACCGCGGATGATACGCCCGCGGCCCGGGGTGCCAACGAATGAATTCCAACGAGACTTACTGGGTTTTTGAGGCATGAACACCTCCTCTCGTGCTATTACGGTTTTTGCGAGTTATTCCTGATCTGTCTGTAGATGTTGTCAGCCGTGATCGGCATGCCGTCGTAATTCAGCACCGAGACGATCTTCGCCGGATCGGTGCCGAGCTCGATCATCATCAGGCTGCGAAATTGCGCGTCACGGTTCTGCTCGATGACGAACACGCGATCATGGGTTTCCACAAATTCACGAAACGCACGTCCGAATGGAAATGCCCGAACGCGCATGGCATCGAGCTCGATCCCATCCTCAGCAAGCATCTCGATCGCCTCTTCAGCGGCCGAAGTGGAAGTGCCGAAGAAGACCACGGCGGGATTTTCGATTGACTGGTTCCCTGGCGTCGCCGCTCCTTGTTCCAACTCCGCGTCCCCGCGTCTCCCGGTCTCCGCGTCACGATAAAAGACCGGCCCCGGAACCAGTTCCTTCGCTGTCTCCCATTTACGGGCGAGCCGGTCGACGTTGCGACGGTAGGCTTCACCGTCTTCGGTGTAGACTGCGTATTCGTCACGCGATGATCCCCGAGTCACAAACGCGCCGCGAGTTTCGTGCGTTCCCGGGATCGTGCGGTAGGGGATGCCGTCGTTGTCGATGTCGAGATAACGGCCGAACTTGCCTTTGAATTGATCGAGGGGCTGCGTCATCGAGTGGTCACCGTGCGGTTGTGCCTCCAACTCCGAAGCGAGGTCCGCGTCGACGTGGCCGTTGCCATTCGTCGCTCCGTCGTGTTCGTCCATTACGGCCTGCAACTGGTCGATGCGTTTGCCCAGGAAATCGAGCTGTTCTGCCGTCAAGACCTTTCCGCGGTCGTAGCCGCGGCTGTCATCCCAGACAAGCGGTTCCGTAACGTGATCATTCATGCCGAGGTCGAGATCGGTCATGACTATCACAGGTGTTTGCAGACGCTCGGCGAGGTCGAACGATTGAGCCGTCATTTCAAAACATTCCTTCGGCGTCGAAGGAAACAGCAGTGGATGCTTTGTGTCTCCGTGCGAGGCGTAGGCGGCGAGAAGAATGTCTGATTGCTGCGTTCGTGTCGGCATCCCGGTCGAAGGACCCGTGCGCTGCACATCGATAAGGACCGTCGGTACCTCGGCAAAATAACCGAGACCCAGGAACTCGTTCATCAGCGAGACGCCTGGCCCGCTCGTCGCGGTGAAAGCCCGGGCCCCGTTCCACATTGCACCCATCACCATGCCGATGGCAGCAAGCTCATCTTCGGCCTGGACGATCGCGTAATTATTTAGTCCCGTGCCGGCGTCGACCCGGTACTTCGAGCAATACTTTGCGAACGCATCAACAACGGATGTCGAGGGCGTGATCGGATACCACGCGGCGATGGTCGCCCCCGCATAGATCGCACCCAAAGCGCACGCGGAATTGCCGCTATAGAGGATCTTGTCGCCGAGCAGGTCACGACGCTCGACGCGCAGACCGAAAGGGCACTCGAAATTCTCCTGAGCATACTTCACCCCGAGTTGGAGGGCCGTGATATTCGGCTCGATCAGTTTCTCCTTACCCTTGAATTGTTGTCCGATGAGTTCCTCGAGAACCGAGAACTCAATATCGAAAAGAGCCGAAAGAGCCCCGATGTAGACGATATTCTTGAAGAGCTGCCGCTGGCGCGCGTCACTGAATTGTTCATTGCAAAGCGCCGTCATCGGGATCCCGAGATGCGTGATGTCCGTGCGTCTGAAATCGGGCGGCAGCGGTTTCGTGTTGTCATAGACAAAATATCCGCCCTCGCGCGTATCGGCGTAATCTTTTCTTATCGACTGCGGATTTACCGCGACCATCAGATCGACGCCCTCACGCCTACCGAAATAACCCTTCTCGCTGACGCGGACCTCGTACCAGGTCGGAAGTCCCTGTATGTTCGACGGAAAGATATTCTTGGGCGTCACCGGCACACCTAGGCGGAAGATCGCCTTGGTGAACAAAGCGTTCGCCGATGCCGAACCGGTGCCGTTCACGTTCGCAAAACGAACCACGAAGTCGTTGATTTTTTGTTTACCGCTCGCCTCGATCGCGGGGTTCCGTTCGTCCATACCGTTAGTGTCGGGAATGATCTACTGCGTTGACCAAATGATAGTTTGTTAACTAAGAAATGCAAAGAATGCGTTGATCCGACGCTTCACGCCGACATAGTCGGTTCCAGAATGTAGAATTGCTAAAGGAAGGTGGTGACTTCGGTCACATTACATCTCGCATCGGCCGGCTAGTTTGTGGATTATGCTTCGTAAATTTATCCAGGTTGCCGTACCGTTCATTTGGTTCGGCGTGATCGGAGCCATCTCGTTCATGGAGGCGCCGCTCAAATTTCAGGCGCCCGGCGTGACCTTACCGCTCGGACTAAGTATCGGTCGCCTTATATTTTTTGTTCTGAACAAGATCGAAATAGTTCTGGCGGCGTTGTTCTTAATTTCATTGATCGCGAGGGGAAAGAGAAGTCGTGGGATGGTTGGCGTTTTTGGAGTGATCGTTTTGATTCTTGTCGCAGAGACCCTCTGGCTGCTACCGGCGCTCGATGTGCGTGCCGAGAAGGTGATCGCGGGCACGGCCGAGCCGTTCTCGTACCTTCATTTTGTTTACATAGCCCTCGACGCTCTTAAATTCATCTTACTTTTCGTGCTGGGCACGATCGCTTTTCGGCAGCATATAGGCAGGCTTGAATGAAGACGGATATCAAGACAAGAGCGGACATAGACGAATTGATGAACCGGTTCTACGGACGGGCACTCACGGACGAAATGATCGGATACATCTTTACCGACGTTGCCCGGCTCGATCTAGAACATCACCTTCCGATCATTGGAGACTTTTGGGAAAGTCTGCTGTTCGGCACCGGCGTCTATGCAAAACACGGCCGGAATCCGCTGATGGTGCATCGTGAGCTTCATCTGAAAGAGCCCCTCAAGCAAGAGCATTTTGAACGATGGTTGGAGATCTTCGGCGAGTCTGTCGATGAGCTTTTCGAAGGCGAGCGAGCCGACTACCTGAAGGTGCGTGCACGCGCGATCGCCACCCGAATGACAGATTTCCTGAAAGTAGCGAGTGCTACGAACCCGCGATGATCATTCTGTGTAACGTGCGATCGCCCACACGTTACCGGTGATCGCTGTGTTTGGATTAGTGGTGAAACCTATCGCCACCATTTTCCCATCAGGCTGAAACGTGATGTCGGCCGCACCCGAAGGCCCGCTTTGGAAAGAGGTCGTGACATGTTCTTCAAGCTGGCCGCCTGCGCTATATCGCGCGATCAGGAAGGTGCTCGGCGATCCGGTCTGACCTGCGATCCGCAGTTTCCCGTCGCCCGAGAGCGTGGCGCCACCGGCAAAATCGTTTACCCCCGCCGCGAAATCTGTGATCACCACACCCGCACTGCCGAATGACCCGTCGGCCTTTCCCTTCGTCGTAAACCGCTTCATCCAGACATCGAGATCCGGATTCGAGATTCCGCCGACGAGAAGTATCCTGCCGTCGGGCTGTACGTACATATTTTCCACGAAGCCGGATTGTCCCGTACCGAACGGCATCCTAAGAACGCCCTGGAGACCGAACGACATGTCCGGATGTCCGTCGGCCGTGAGTCGCATAACAAAAAACTCGGCGAATCCCGCCGGCGTCGAAGGACCGATCTCACCTGCAAGCACGATCTTTCCATCCGGAAGAAGCTCCATTTCGAACGATAGGTTCGCACCGCCGATGCGGTTAAGGTTCATCGGCATTCTGCCGTTAACACCGAATGTCGCATCGCGACTGCCGTCTGGGTTGAGTCGGAACAGATGGTTGCTGTTCGGCGAGGTCTGTGCGTAGACGAGTACGTAGATCTTTCCGT
>CAMLKY010000252.1 GCA_946480545.1 uncultured Acidobacteriota bacterium | reverse complement strand
CAGCGGCCGCACGGTCCTTTATCTTTGTCGAAGCCCACACCATCAGTGCGACGAGGATGAGCCCGGGGATGAGCAATTCCATATCTTTACAAACCGGCGATCTTGACCAGATTCGGTTCCTGCTTTGCCGCGAGCTGGCCGCATGCAGCGTAGATGTCGCGCCCACGCGGGCGGCGAACATAGGCCGATACACCGTGCGACTCCAGAATCTCTTTGAACCGGGCGACCTGGTCTGCGTCCGAGGGATGATAATCAAGCTGTTCTGCAGGGTTGTGCGGTATCAGGTTGATCTTCACGCGCTGAAGATCATGTTTACGAAGCAACGCCGCGAGGGCATTTGCATGCTCATCCGAATCATTCACACCGCCGAGCAGGACATATTCGAATGTGAATCGCTCACCCCGCTTCAATGTTCTTTCGAATGACTTCGCGGCGGTAAGTAGTTGATCGATGTTCCACCGCTTGTTTATCGGCATGAGTTTGTTGCGAAGCTCGTCATCCGGCGCCGAGAGAGAGATCGCGAGATTCGGACGTCGCTCGAGCTTGGTGAACTCTTCGATCTTTGGAACGATCCCGGCGGTCGAAACAGTCACGCGCCCGGGCACGATGAACAGGCCTTCCTCGTGCGACATGATCCCGAGTGCCTGGATCAGGTTCTCGAAATTCAGAAACGGCTCGCCGGCACCCATCGCAACAAGGTTTGTCCCGTGAGGCGTCTCACCCCCGACGCCGTATACGTCGTTCAGGACGATGATGATCTGTTCGACTATCTCGCCGGCAGTCAGGTTCCTGAGAAGCCCGAGTTTTGCCGTCAGACAGAAGTCGCACTTCAACGGACATCCGGACTGCGACGAGAAGCAGATCGTGTCGCGGCCGTCGGTCGGAATAAAGACCGTTTCGACTGGTAGCCCGTCCTGCGTTTTCATCAGAAACCGGCGCGTTCCATCCTCGGATATGTAGCGCGATTCAACAACAAGCGTAGAAGGAGTGGCAACCTCCTCCAGCTTCTCTCGGAAGGCCTTTGGAAGGTCCGTCATCGCTTCAAACTCGAGCAAACGGCGCTGGTGGAGACCTTTGAAGATCTGACGCGCGCGATACCGCGGCTCGCCCATCGCGGTGACGAACTGCTCGAGGTCCTGCGGCGTCATGCCCGTTAAATGCTGCTTCTCCGGCACGCTTTTATTCTAGCCTATCTCCGGATGCTACGATGAAACCCGCACCTAAATCGTGCGTAAGAGATAACTATGAAAAAGCTATTCCTACTTATCGTCCTCGTTCTTTCTGTATCGTTTGGCGTCGTAGCCCAAAATCCAACGCCGACGCCTGCAGCGGCGGCGGCTCCTGCTGCGGTGGCGGCACCGGTAAAGGAAGCGAATCCCGCGGATGTCGGGTCGCTCGATGCGATCATGAAAGCCGTTTATGACGTCATCTCCGGCGACGCCGGAAAAGCCCGTGACTGGGACCGGTTCCGGTCGCTGTTTCACAAGGATGCAAAGCTGATCCCGTCGGGCAAGAATCCGCAGACGGGTGTCTCGGGCGCACGCTTCATGACTCCGGAAGACTATGTCCAGCGGAGCGGCCCGATGCTCGAAAAGAACGGGTTCCACGAGCGGGAGCTCGCACGCCACGTCGATCAATACGGCAACATCGCCCAGGTGTTCTCGACATATCACGCCTTCAAGAACGCCTCCGACAAAGAACCGTTCATGCGTGGCATCAACAGCTTTCAATTGTTGTTCGATGGCAAGAGATGGTGGGTGATCAACATCTACTGGCAGGCCGAGACACCGGATAACCCGATCCCGGCGCAGTATTTGAAAAGCGATAAGTAGTGGGGATTGCGGATTGCGGATTTCGGATCGCGGATTTCGTTTCGTGAGCGTTCGTGTCAGTTAGTGGTTGCAGTCTTCAAAGAAAGAAGAGTGGAACCACGAAATGACACGAACCTGCACGAAACGAAGTCCGCAATCCGACATCCGAAATACGAAATCCGAAATCCGAAATCCGCAGCTACCCGATCATCCACTCGCCACAAAACGCCAGATCGGCACGGCCGGTTATAAGGATCTCGTCGTCGTCGCGCCAGTAGATCTCCGTCGTGCCGCCCGGGGAGATCACGGATACCGTCCGGCTCGTCTTGCCCGTGAAGGCGGCCAGGACCGCGGCCCCACTCGAGCATGTCCCCGATGCCGACGTTTCACCGGCGCCGCGTTCCCAAATCCGCAGCTCGATGTTCTCGTCGTCGATGACACGCACGAAGACTATATTCGCACGCTGTGGGAACATCTCGTGCGTTTCCATCTCACGACCGAAACCGCGCCAGTTGAAATCGAAGTCGTCGACGAAGATACACGCCACGGGGTTCCCTACATTTACACCTGAGAAGATGAACCGCCGATCGCCCACGGCGATCTCACGATCGACTGCCGGCGTCTCGTCACCGTTCTTGACCGGCACATCGGCCGATGCGAACTTCGGTTTTCCGATCTCGGCCTCGAACCAGTAGTGACCTTCGGACACGCGCTCGTTCAGCTCATAATTCTTTACACCCGAGCGGGTTTCTAGACGAAGCGACGGCTGCCGCCAAAGTGATTTGAAGTATAGATACGCTACCGCGCAGCGTGTGCCGTTTCCCGAGAATCCCGCGAAGCTTCCATCTGGGTTTACGATCTCGCAGAAAAAGTCCGCACCTTCTTCGTCGATCAGTTTTCGGATCACAGCGATGCCATCGGCGCCGACGCCGGTATTACGCTCGCAGATAGCCTTAGCCAGCTCAGGAAGCTGGGTGTTTTCGGGGATCAGATCGTGTTCGATCACGATGTAATCATTTCCAAAGCCGTGAAACTTGCAGAAGGGGATCGATGTCATTTAGATTTTTCGAGCTTCACCACCGTTTCTGTCCCGCCTTTGTATCGGATCGCAAAATCGACGCGGTCTCCGACCTTGAGACCGTCCAGCATTTTCTTATCGGAAACGTAAAATTCCATCCGCATAGGCGGCATCAGGCCGGGTATTTCTTCATGGTCCATCTCGACAGAACCGAGCTGGAGGTCGATCTTTGTCACCGTGCCTTTGCCCGGGTAATCGGCGTCCTTTGGCCTCACTGGCGAGGCCGCCGCGGCCATCGGCGTCGCGGGAGCAGCCGGCGAAATTGAAGGGAGTGGCGTGGGCGACATTCGTGTGACGGAATTGTTGACTGCGGTTTGCGAGCATGAAGAGAGAAATATCGCTCCGAGCAATACCAGAGATTTGATTTTCATAAGATTCAATATAGTCTCTGAATGATATTTAGCACCGCTGGAAATCTCAAACTATGGCACCGCTCGTTTTCCTGCTTGCAACGTTTGGCATTCTGTTTCTGCTCGACCGTTTTGCGCTCCGCGGGCGGCTCGGGATCGGATTCATCGGCCGGGCCGCGATGGCGGTGATGCTGGTCGTCACGGCGATCTCTCATTTCACGAATACTGCCGAAATGATCTCGATAATGCCGGATGCAGTCCCCGCAAAGCGTGTGATCGTATACTTCACCGGCGTATGTGAATTGCTCGCGGTCGTCGGTCTGTTATGGCACCGGACCACATGGCTGGCGTCGGTGCTGCTGATCGTATTTTTTATCCTCGTGCTCCCGGCAAACATCGCCGGCAGCCTGAAGTCGGTCCAATACGGCGGTATGGAGTACGGCCCATGGTATTTGCTATTCCGAGTGCCGCTGCAGGTCTTTTTTATCTGGTGGGTTTGGTATTTTGGGATTCGGGCTCGATCCTGACGTCGTCAACGGACTGGAGCGCAGGCATCCTTGCCTGCATGAGTGCGAAGCACGAAAAAGCGGTGATGTTATCGAACCATGATCGCGCGACGCCGCTGAACTACGCGGCGTTGCAGGCAGGATGCCTGCGTTCCAGTCCGTTGGCGAGTAGCAACCTACCTTCTCGCCGGAGCCGCCGGTATCACTTTCAATGTCATCTTCTCGCCGCCGCGGATGATCTCGACCTCGTACTCTTCACCCGGTTTCATCGAACCAAGAACGTACGTGTAATCCATGGCGTTGCGGACGTCCTTGCCGGCGAGCTTTGTGATCTTGTCGCCGGGTTTCAATCCGGCCTTGGCGGCGGGTGAATTCTCGCGAACACCATCGAGCACCATTCCGTCGGTCGAATCGGCGTAGCTCGGGATCGTGCCGAGCGAGACCGTCAACCGCACTTGCCCCATTTGACCGGAAGATTTTGCGACCGCGTAGGTTGGCTTTGTCGCGTTCTGATCGAGAGACTTCAAGATCGAACCAACCAAATTCGTAATTCGCGTGAGTCCCTCGTAGTTGATTTTTTCGGACGTATCCGACGGCTTGTGATAGTCGACGTGTGTTCCCGTGAAGAAGAAGAGAACGGGAATCTGTTTGCTGTAGAACGAGGCGTGATCAGAGGGGCCGAAGCCGTCCTCGTTTAATTGCAGCGCGAAGTCGTTAGCGGATGGCCCGCCTTTCAGAA
>CAMLKY010000251.1 GCA_946480545.1 uncultured Acidobacteriota bacterium | reverse complement strand
AAAAGAAGATCACCTAGCTCGAATGAGTTTTCAACCCGCACGGTGGTATGCCGTCCGCGAAAATCAAGTTCCATGTGCCCGACGTGGACTGCTAGTCCGACGCCGTTTAGGAATACGTCCATTGGCGTATCGCCGGCCCCGAGCGACGATGCCATATCAAACCCTATAAAATCCGCCGCCGCCCGCGCGCCTGTGAGCTTGTCTACTCCCTTTGTTGTGAAAAAGCTGCTGGGTTTGGAATGCTGGTACGCCATCAGATCGTCGGCCGGGCGTTCGATCAAGAGAAAGACCATGCACAACTCCTCGGCATGCAGCTGCTGCTGTAGCTTTCCAAGCTCGACTGCCGACACAGCCGACGCACTTTTGTACTTCTCTTTAACATGCTCGACCTTTTCGGCCACGGGTGTCCAGATGATCTCGCCCATCCTCCAATCGCGCGGGTAGTAGAAGAGAAGAACGTCCCGGATGCCGTCATCCAGAAGAGCTTCCACCCCCGTGACCACCGCGTCTATCTCGTTCGCGGTAAGCGGGAATGCCGCGATCTCGTCGAAACAGATCTCGCCCTTCTCATCGCGCTGAACATATCCGACCTGGCTGCCGTTCATCGAGACGGTCGGGATAGGCGAATTCGAGATCGCAAGCCATTCTTTACCGAATGTCCGCATCACCGAAAGCGGAAACCGCAACGAGTTCAGGACGACCGGACGACCGCGATCGTACAAAGCTTTCAGCCCAAGCTCGACCGTGTCAGGTATGAACGTTCGCCCATTTTCCTCGTGAACGGCAGTTCCATCGAGGTCGATAATTACCCCGCCATGCGTCGTGAACTGAGTCTCGCGTACAAAATCGCCAATAGCGTTTTCGATCTGTCGAGATAGAGCCATACGGAATATCCGGAAGCAACTCGTATGCCTGTATCAGGTCGGTGCGGGGGCTTTTTCGCTACTCTTCGAAAGAACTCTTGATTACAACACTGTCTCGGAAAGCAGCCAGGATCTGCCGCCCTTTTTCAAGATGACCCGCCGGATAAAAATCGGTTAGTCTATCGAGAGAGATGGAAGAACCACGAGCAGATCAACCCGCCTTTGAGAGCACTATCCGGGAAATGTCACACCATGTGCGGACACCCTTGACCAGCATTATGGGCTTTGCGGAGCTCCTGCTCGAGGACGACAATATTACCGGTCAGCAACGTGATTATTTGCAGACGATCAGCGACGAAGCCCGCCGGCTATCCGGAATGCTCAATCACTATTTGTCCGTGCTGCTAGTCGAAAGCGAGCGCGAATGAGTTGCCGCGAGGCGAGAACGACGAACCTGGGATTCACCATCAGGTATCGGGAGAAGAGTCGTCGAGGCTCCTGCATCAGCCGGAACACCCATTCCAAACCCAAGCGGCTAACAAACGCCGGGGCCTCCTTGATATTGCCTGCGTAGAGATCGAATGCCGCGCCGACACCGATCATCACGGCGTCTATGCTGGCAGTATTCGCGGCCATCCATCGCTCCTGCTTCGGACAGCCCAGACCGACGAAGAGGATCTGCACACCTGCATTGTTTATTGCCTCGGCGATCTCCCGGTTCTCGTCGTCTGTCAGATCCCGGAATGGCGGTGAGTGTAAATATGCGACGTCGAGCTTCGGGTACTCGGTTTTCGCCCGTCTTTGAATCTCGTCGAGCACCTCGGGGCGTCCGCCGAGAAAGCCGACCTTTAGATCGTTCGCTTCGGCATGCTTCATCAGCATGGGCATAAGCGAGGGCCCGCGTACCTGTTCGGCATCCGTAATTCCCTGCCATCGCTGCATCCACACCAAAGGCGTGCCGTCGGGAAGCACCCGGTCCGCCCGGTTTACCAGATCGCGGTACGCTGGATCATCTTCGGCCTCGATCGTGACATGAACGTTCGTGACGCAGATATATCCGCCGCCGTTCCTCGCACGACGCTCGACAAAATCGATCGTCGAAGCGTAATCGCAAACATCGACGTTGAGCCCGAGCACCTTCACGCGTCGGCGCTCTTCTTTATCTACTGAGCTCATCTCGCCGCGGATACCTCTGTGTAGATCTCGTTAAGCTTGCGGACATACTTGTCGATGTCGAACCTTGTTCGAACCGTTTCCCGCGCGTGGGAGCGGTATTCATCCCAACCTCGCTCACCCTCGGACAAAAGATATTTGATCCGCCCGACGATCTGCGTAATGTCGCCCGGGTCGATAAGAAAACCATTACGGCCGTCCTCGACAACGCTTGGGATCGAACCCCGATTGGAAACTACGGGAACGCACCCGGCGGCCATCGCTTCGAGCAACGCGAGTGATAGTCCTTCGAACCTCGAGGGCATGAGAAAGATATCGGCAGCTTCCAGGGCCTTTATCTTCTCGACGCCGGAAACCACGCCGCCGTAATGAAAATCATCTCCGATGACAGACCGCATGCGGCGAAAGAACTCTTCCTGGTCCTGCCCGGTCCCGTAACACGAAAACTTGAATTTGAAACCTTGCCCGGCGAGCAGCCGGCAAGCTTCGACGATCTCGCTCAAACCCTTCGCCTCATCGAGCCGCCCGAGAAACACGCCGGTTTTCTCTCCCCATACACGATCGCGATCCGGATACGCGCTCGTGGCGACCGCATTCGGGAGAATACTCACGTCCAGGCCGGGCATGCGATCGAGGATCTTCTCGCGTTCGGCATCGCTGAGCACGATGACGCGGGTCGCCCGGCGAAGCATCCGCTCGGCGGCCCTCTTCAAAGCAGCATTCGGCGGTTCATCCATTACGAACCGCCCGCCATGCACGTGGACGATTGTCGGTGTCCGGCCGGTACACGAAGCAAGAACCGTGTCGCGGATCATTGCCTTCGGCTCGAAGGCGGTGTTGATATGAACGACATCCGGCTTTGAACGGGAAATTGCGCGTCGAAAGGCGAAGGGGAGCTTGAGTTGAGTTCCGACCCAACCGGGATCCACAGTCTCGCCGTCTTTCCGGCCCGCCGTAAAGTGGGTAAATTCACAATGCGCGTTTTCGATAATGCTCGAGACCATTGTCGAAATACCGCTGACGTTTTCATTCTCGTCCAGGCTGGGGGCTGTGATCAGGACTTTCATGCGTGTGCCGGCGGCCGTCCAAGGAAACAGCCGTCGTTCGGACAAATTCGAAGTTACATCAAAAGAACCCAAAGCTGAAAGTGGTTTCCTTTAGAAGGTCCGGTGAAACGCGTGCCGCGGGCCGGCATCGTCGCGGCAGTCTGGTTGCATGTTGGCGAAGGTTCGCTTACAAAGAAAGAGTTGATGCGAGCCGAAACCGTGATCAAACCAAGTGTCGTGACCCTCAAGGCGGAAGATCGTGTTCCACGCTGGGTGATGCCGCTCGTCAAGGCCGCGGTTATCGCGGCTGATGCAGTAATTGCTACCGCCTGTTTCCTAGCAGCATTCACGATCCGCGAGGGCACGCCGATTCTCTCAACGACCGCCTGGGCGTAGTCACAGGAATTCGTTCCCTATGCCGGCATCCTCTATTTTGCGATACCGATCAGGATCGCAATGCTCGTCTATGAACGTGCCTATCAGTATCATGGCGAATTCTCGTACACCCGCGAGGCGATCAAGGTCTTCAAGGCCGTCGCCGTCGGATCGTTGCTGATCACGGGCTGGGCATTTCTCTTTCGCGGCGGTTTCGCCTTCCGTGAATTCTCATATTCACGCGGTGTGTTCTTCCTCGATTTCGCGCTCGCGCTCGGACTATTTAGCCTTTTCCATCTCGGGCTTCGCTCTCTACAGGCGCGAATCCGAAAAGCCGGTATCAATCTGATTCCCACACTGGTCGTGGGCACGAACGCGGAGGCTGCGCAGACGGTACGCGAGCTCAAGACGCGGCGCGATCTCGGTTACCGGGTCATCGGCGTTGTCGAGAACGATGCGTCCGCCGATGCGGTCGCCGAATTGGACGCGGATGTGGTCGGAAAGTTTGACGATCTCGCGTCGCTGATCCGCGATCTCGAGATCCAGGAAGTGATCATCACCGACACTTCAATTCCCAGCGAGCGTCTCTTCGATTCAATGATGCAGGTCGGTCGCCGGCGTAGAGTCGAATTTCGTTTTGCACCGAGCCTCTTCAATTTGCTTCCACAGAAGACGAGTGTCGAGCAGATCGGCGTGCTGCCGATGGTGCGGCTGTTTCGCGAGCCGCTTTCCGATTTCGAGCGGTTCGTTAAGCGTGCTTCGGACGTTACCATCTCGCTTCTCGCTATCATCCTGCTCGCGCCTGTGTGGATCGTGCTCGCCTTGCTCGTAAAGCGCGGTTCCCCGGGACCGCTGATGTTCCGTCAGGAGCGTGTCGGGATGGATGGCCGCATCTTTCTCTGCTACAAATTTCGAACTATGTACTCGGACGCCGACGACACCGTTCATCGCGAGGCGTACCGGAAGAACATCCATGGGGATAATGAGGCCAACGCGGGCGATGACGCTACACCGGTCTTTGGCAAGGTAAAGGAC
>CAMLKY010000250.1 GCA_946480545.1 uncultured Acidobacteriota bacterium | reverse complement strand
GTCCATTCGCATGTCGAGCGGCGCATCGAAACGAAAGCTGAATCCTCGCGTCGGGCTGTCGAACTGCAGCGACGAGACGCCGAGGTCGGCCAGCACGCCGTCAACATCGGGGACGGCCACATCGCCGAGCACGTCCTTGATATCCGAATGGTTAGCGTGGACGATCAGCACTCGGGTCCCGAAATGCCGAAGCCGGTCGGCGGCAAGCCCAATTGCCTGCTCATCGCGGTCGATAGCGATCACACGGTTTTCCGATGAGGCCGAAAGTATCGCTTCGGTGTGCCCGCCTAACCCGAGGGTCGCATCTACAAAGACGCCGCCGCGTTCAGCATCCAGAAGCTCGAGAGCTTCGGAAAGAAGGACAGGTTGATGTAGATCTGAAGGGTTTGTTTCAGGCATGTTCAAAGAGCCGAAGACACAACTCCACCACGACGGTGGTTAAACCGCTTGACGTTTTTCATCAGAAATGTCTGGGATCAAAACGTGAGAATTCTCAGTCGCCCGCAACCTTTCTGCTTGAAAATCACTGAGTTAATTCCGCTTGAGTGTCCAGGGTTGTTGGTTAGTGAAAAGTGCTTAAGCCCTTAAACACTTACATTACATAAATCGGCGGTTCTCGCTTCCCGTTCTCAGCGCCGCCAATGCTGATATGCATATTACGTCCAAGAAAGAATCGTTGTCAAGATTTAATTTTACGATTCTATTAATCACGTGCTTAACAATTCCCGCCTGTCGGCGTGCCGGCGCGACGCCGTTTTCCACTTTCGAACCGCATGCGGTAAAGTTTAGAATCCGTTTACCTTATGGAGTTTGTTTCGCTTCAGTTAATACTCTTCGGGTTGCTCGCCGCGCTCGCAAACGTCCTCGGCGGTCTCATACTCTTTCCGGGGCGGCTGCACAGCACTTACAAGCGTTCGCTCAAGTACCTGCTTGCCCTCGGCGCCGGCTTTATGCTGGCCGTAACTTTCTTCGAGATCATTCCAAAGACCATCCTTATCTGGCGTCGCAGCGGACTGTCGGACACCGACGACCTATCGGTCCCGATGCTGCTCCTGCTCGTCGGTTATTTGCTGACGCAATTCTTCGAACACACCATCGCGCCGCACTTTCACCTCGGTGAAGAGGTGCATTCTGAGAGCACTATCACGACATCGTCTGCATATACCGGGATCGGAGGACTGCTCATCCATACGTTTTTTGATGGAGTCTCCATCGCCGCAGCGTCACAGATCGATCTCCGAATAGGCTTTCTAGTTTTCATCGCCGTGTTTCTCCACAAGTTTCCCGAGGGCTTCACGGTCGCGTCGATGCTGCTCGCCGCGGGAAAGGGATTCCGCGAGGTGGTCATCGCGACCTCGGTCATCGGTGCTGCGACATTGCTCGGGGTACTGCTCTTTTCGTTCGTCGGGTCGAGGTTCGAGTCTTCGATAGCGTACGCCCTTCCCCTCGCCAGCGGCGTAACCTTATACGTTGCAGCAAGCGACCTCATCCCGGAAGTCAATCATCACGGCGGGAAAAGGCCGCTTGTGTCGATCTCGGTCTTTGCCGGCGTTGCCCTTTTTTTCGGGATCCATTTATTTGTCCATGAGGTCTTAGGCGGCGGATAAAACGCACGAAACTTTTTCGGAAAAAGTTTTTGCAACATATCCGCACCGCTGGTCGTTATTGACTTGCAGGGGTGATTTGAACAAATGCGTGAACCGTTTATCGCCGGACTGCTGAGCTTACTGATACCTGGAGTTGGACAGATTTACAACGGACGGATCATCGTCGGCATTTTATGGCTTCTTTTGACAGGCGTTTCGTGGATAGGGTCGGCCGGCTTACTCGGCTGGGTCGTTCATCTGATCTCTGCGTGGTGTGCATATAGCTACGCGAAAGACAATCCGATAAGGACTTAAGTTTCTTCATACAATCCTCCTTTAGCCCGATGTTTACCGGCGTCGGGCTTTTTTTGTTGTTTTCCAAAATCCTGCGATTCGAGTAAGATAGCGACAGACGCCGGATGTTGGATGCTGGTCTTACTAACCTCCAGTATCCGCCGCCGGCTTTTTTTATGGTCAGAGAGGGTTTTCCCTTTGTAATCGTCCCGGCTATTGCCGCACTTGTTTTTGGTTTTCTGCAGCTCTGGGTCCTTGCCGCCTTATTTGTCCTCGTCGCCTTATTCATGGCGTACTTCTTTCGGGACCCGGCGCGATCGATACCAGACGAGGCCGATATCGTGGTGTCGGCCGCCGATGGGCGTGTGACGAGAGTCGAGGATCGACCGGATGGAAAGCTCGTGAGTGTTTTCCTCTCGCCGCTCGACGTTCATATAAACCGCTCGCCAATCGCGGGCCGCGTCACCAGCGTCGAATACGTGCGGGGCAGAAAGATCCCGGCTACAAGCGACAACGCGAGTTTGGTGAATGAACAAAACTCTCTCACAATTACAGGCGAAAAGATGACGGTCGTCTGTACACAGATCGCGGGCATCGTCGCTCGTCGCATTGTCTGCTGGGCTAAGGAAGGCGACGATCTTGCTGTCGGACAGAAGTTTGGCCTCATAAAGTTCAGCTCCCGGACCGATCTGCTCATGCCGGCGGCGGTCAATGTCGAGGTCGCGATCGGCGATCGCGTCGTCGGCGGTGAGACGATCATCGCAAGACTGCCTTGATTATGGAAAGCGAAGAGACACAAGCCGTCCATCGCGGTATCAAGAAAGGGCTCTATGTAATTCCGACGGCATTTACCGCTGCGAACGTCGGGATGGGATTTCTTGCCGTTCTCTACTCGATTCGCGGCTTTCAGATAGTAGGTACAAATCCGGAGGCCGCGGCCGGTTACTTCGATTACGCCGCGATCGCGATAGGTCTCGCGATCCTCTTCGACACTCTCGACGGTCGTGTCGCACGAATGACAAAGACGGCGACGGAGATCGGAGTACAGTTTGATTCGCTTGCCGACGTACTTACATTCGGGATCGCGCCAATAGCCCTTATCTACAGCTGGGCCTTTGGAGCTGCGTTCAATGAGAACAGCCCGGAGCATGCGTTGGGCGTATTTCTCCTCTTCATGTACCTGATGTGTGGCGCGTTTCGCCTCGCCCGATTTAATCTTCAGGCGACACGCCCGCGTGTGTTGCAGGAGGGGACGCCCAAGGTCGACAAGAAGAACTTTGTCGGGTTGCCGATCCCCCCGGCAGCCGGTCTGCTTGCATCGCTCGTCCACTTCTCACCACTTCCCCTCAATTATCACGGAGACGGCTTTGCCCGGTTCTATTCGTACCTCGTGATGATACTCATCGGCGTGCTCGGCGTGCTGATGGTGAGCACCCTTCGCTACTCGAGCATGAAGACCGTCGGGACCGGACGACGAAATCTATACCTCGTCCTTGTCATCGCGGCGATCGGCATGCTCGTATGGCTCTATTCGCGGTACATGCTGCTGATACTCTCGACCGCGTATGTTTCACACGGCGTTCTCTGGTATCTCCTAAGCGCGGTTCGACCGCGCAAGGCGATAGAAGCGGACGAACGCGCCTCGCGCACATCCCCTGAAGACCAACGCCAGGAATAAGAATTATCTAGGCGAACGCCGGCGTGATGAGATCGAAGAGACGCTGCCGGTTGAGCGTCGCTGCGCCCGTTCTCTGGGACCGTCCTCGACGTCGTCTTCGTAGGTATACTTGCTCGATGTAAGGATTGCGAGAAGGACGAGAAAAAGGACCGACACAGCGGTGGTGTGCAGAACAAAGTCGAAGATGCTGTGGATCAGTATCGCAAAAATGCCCGCGAGAGCCCCGAGCGCCAAACCGCGGCGGTACGCATTGTCGATCTTAACGGCCCTTCGCCCGAGGCGGTACAGAAGGAAAAGAAAGAATCCACCAATGAGCAACCCGACTAACCCTGCGTCGGCGAGAACCTGCAGGTAATCGTTGTGCGCCTGCTCGACCCGTTCGAGCCCGCTCATTGTGTCATGTGGAGTGTAGGCCACGCCGAAAGCCCCGAGCCCTGCACCGAATGGCATGTTGGCCGAGATAACTTTCAGAGTGACACTCCAGATATTGCTTCGGCCCGTTGTCAGATCGTTGTTCGCTGCCGTATCTGTAACTCGAGTGAGCGACGTCTCTCCGCCGACAAAGATCGCGCCTCCGATCACGGCCGCAAGGAGCAACCCGGCAAGACCTAGCTTCAGCGGCAATCGCGACTTTCCCTCTCGGCCCGTTGCCACGATCACGAGAAACAGAACTTCCGCCACAAAAGCTACAAGGCCGCCACGCGAGTTGCTCAGCAGGAGCGCAACACCCATCAACGCGATCGCGGTTATGTACAGGAGACGTTTGTCCTTGCTCACCGCGCCGACGAAGATCAGGCCCATCGGCAGAGCCATCGTCATTTCCATGTACGCTGCAAAGTTGTGACGATTGACGAACGAGCCGAACGGAGCCGATGCCTCGTACAGTCCATAGATCTTCGATGGGCTCAGCACCGACTGTAGGATCGCGAAAAATGC